>DAIUET010000040.1:9807-14712 GCA_036845045.1 Gemmatimonadaceae bacterium
GCCTCTGAGCTCTGACCTCTGACCTCTGACCTGAAGTTCCCAGGCAACCCGCGGCAGGAGTGATGGTGACTCACCTTCGACAGCCGTCGTAGACCCGCTGCCCGCTGCCCGCTACTCGCCATGCCCTCCACCGTCACCCTCACCGACCTCCAGCTCGCCATCGTCCGCATCCTCTGGGAACGGGGCGAGTGCACGGTGCTCGAAGTCCAGGAAGCGCTGGCCCCGGAGCGTAAGCTCGCCCAGACCACGGTCGCGACGATCCTCACTCGGCTCGAAAAGCGGAAAATCGTGCGCCACCAGTCGAAGGGGCGGCTCTTCGTCTACAAGGCGCTGGTCACTGAGCCGCAGGTCAGGCGGTCGATGGTCTCGGACCTGACCGCGCTCCTTTTCGACGGATCACCGGCGGCACTTATCAGCCACCTGCTGTCCGAAAAGGAGATCGCGCCCGGCGATCTCGACGAAGTGAAGCGCCTGATCGCCGACGCAGAACGCGGAGGTAACGATGCCGCTCGTTAGCGAGCTGCTGCCGCTCGTTGCCCGGGCTATCCACGCCTCCAACGCACTGCTCGAATGGCTGATGACGTACGCCATTCACAGCACGATCCTGATCGGCGGCCTCCTCCTCTTCACGTCGACCACCGCGGGCCGGCGCCTGGTCGCCGGGCACGGCTCATGGCTCTGGCGCTTCGCCCTCGTCGGCGGACTGGTCACCGCTTCGATCCAGTCCATCCGATCGACGGAGCCGCTCACCGGCACTCTTCGACTCGATGGCGATGAGCCGGCGCGCACGATGTTCCGGATCGAAATGAACCATCAGAGCGTTGCGCCAGCGCCGGTCACGCGGGTGTCGCGTCGCGAAGTTACCAGCGCATCGATCGACGTGAACCCGAAATGGCCACTGCTCGCACTTGTCACCTGGTTCGTCGCGGCCGCTGCAATGCTGGCCTGGTTCCTCGTCGCACGGGCGCGGTTCCTGCGCGCGATCGGTCCGCGCGCGAACGCCGCGCACACGCTGGCGGGCAACAGCCTGCGCCACCTCCTTCGCTCGGGGCGGGTCGAACGACCGGTGCGACTGACTCGTTCCGACTGCCTGACGAGCCCCATTGCCCTCGGTGATGACGAAATCTGCCTCCCTTCGCGGGCGCTCTCCGAGCTCGACCCGATCCGGATGGAGAGCATCATCGCCCACGAGCTTGCACACCTGGTCCGGCGTGATCCGTCCTGGCTCACCAGTGCGCGCGTCATCGAGGCGATCTTCTTCTTCCAACCGCTCAACATCCTGGCCCGCCGCCGCATGCAGGAGTCGGCCGAATTCGCGAGCGATGCCTGGGCGTCGGCGCGGGTCGCACGGCCGCTCGATCTCGCGCATTGCCTCGCCCGCGTGGCCGAGTGGACCTTCGCGGCGCGGCGCCTCCCCGTTCCGGCGATGGCCGAGGGCCAGGGCCCGGGACGACGCGGTGCAGTACTCGTCCGCCGCGTCGAGCGCCTGACGACTGGTCAGGTGATTCCCGAGAGAACGCCCGGCCGCTCGCTCCGCCTCAGCGCCGCGTTTGCGCTGGTCGGGTTGATCCTGTTTGCGCCACGTGCCGCCATTGGCGCGGACACTCCAGCCGGACGGTTCTTCGGCGCACGACTCCACGGTCCGGCGACTCGCATCCTGATGCTGCACCGGAACGATGTGAAGCAGCCTGGAGCCGAACGTCGCGACGAGATGGTGGTCCTGATGACTCGGCGGCAGTAGTCCTCGCGCAAGAATCGCGGTGGCGCGAACCACGGGGTTCGTCGAGTTCTGGAAATCGGATGCGCCGGATCGGCCGGATTAACCGCGCGGCGGCAGGTCCGACCATCGGGCTCGGCTGCATCCGTCCCATCCGGTGAATCCGATTCCTGACTTCGACGAATCTGCGGACTTCGCCTGGGCAAAACAGCCAGGCCAGCTGCTTGACAGACCGCGGCAGAGAATTGCCGGCTCCGGTCCCCGCGGCGAGATTGGAGCACCCCAGCTCCCCGCTTCCCCCGAGTTCCCCATGAATCGCCGCGATTTCTCCCGACGCCTGGCAGGCGCCGTTGGCGCGCTGTCGCTCGGCAACACGCGACTCGGCGCCGCTGCCTTCGGTAGCTCGACCCCCGCATCGCAAGGTACGAGCGGACTCCGCGTCAACGGTGACCGGATCAACCAGCAACTGACGGCGCTGTCCGAGTTCGGAAAGAACCCCTACGGCGGTGTAAGTCGCGTCGCGTACAGCGAGTTCGACAAGCAGGGGCGCGAGTACGTGATGGGACTCATGCGCGAAGCGGGGCTCGACACCTCGATCGACGTCGCCGGCAACATCATCGGGCGGCGCGCCGGTTCGAACGCGGGGCTCAAGCCGCTACTCTTCGGGTCGCACATCGATTCCGTGCCGGACGGCGGGAACTACGACGGCGACGTGGGCGTGCTCAGTTCAATAGAAGTCGCTCGCATGTTGCGCGAGCGTGGGCATACCACGAGACATCCGCTGGAAGTCATCATCTTCCAGAACGAGGAAGGCGGCACGATCGGGAGCCGGGCCTTCGTCGGGCACCTCCCCGACAAGGACCTCGACCTCGTCGCCAAGAGCGGAAAGAGCCTGCGCGACGGCATCAAGTTCATCGGTGGGGATCCGACCAGGCTGTCTACACTGCACTGGAAGACGGGGGATTACGCCGCGTACGTCGAGCTTCACATCGAACAGGGCGGTAACCTGGACGCCGAGGGGCTCAACATCGGCGTGGTCGAGGGAATCGTCGGGATCGGCTGGTGGGACGTGACTATCGACGGCTTCGGCAATCACGCCGGCACCACACCGATGGATAAACGGCGCGACGCGCTGCTGGCCGCGTCGAAGTACGTGCAGCTGGTGAACCGCGTGGTCACGTCGGAGCCGGGTCGGCAGGTCGGCACGGTCGGGAGGATCCAGGCGTTCCCCGGAGCGCCTAACGTCATTCCCGGGCAGGTGCAGACTTCACTGGAGATTCGTGACCTGGACCAGGCGAAAATCGTGCGGCTCGCCAACAAGGTCATGGACGAGGCAAAGAAGATCGGGGCCGAAAACGGCACCACGTTTACGTTCAAGGAGACGTACCTCAGCACGCCGGCGATCATGGATTCGGGCGTCCAGAAGACCATCGAGACCGCGGCGAAGGGGCTGGGGCTGACGACGAAGTACCTCCCGAGCGGGGCCGGTCACGACGCGCAGTACATGGCCCAGATCGCGCCGACGGGGATGATCTTCTGCCCGAGCGTGGGCGGAATCAGTCACTCGCCGAAGGAGTTCACGAAGCCGCAGGATGTCGTGAATGGCGCCAACGTTCTGCTGCAGACGATTCTTGCGCTTGATGCGAAATAATCGTCCGAGGTCAGAGGTCAGAGGTCAGAGGTCTGCGTTCTTCATCATATCGCTCTCCTTCAGTGCACTGAGCGCGAGCCTGGCGGTCGCCCAGGACTCGGTCGGTGGAGACCGCCTCGTCACCCGCGCAACGCCGGCGTCGAACATCACGCGCGCGATGCGGATAACGCAGGCGCCGGTGCTCGATGGCCGGGACGGCGACGCCGTGTGGCGCGATGCGATCGTGATCGACGACTTCCGCCAGGTCGAACCCACCGAGGCTGGTGACCCGGCCTTTCCCACGTCGGCCCGTGTCGTCTACGATGATCGCTTTCTCTACGTCTTCGTGCGCGCGCACGACCCGCATCCGGACAGCATCGTCGGGCGGCTGAGTCGGCGCGACATCGGTACCAACTCGGACCAGCTTGGCATCATCATCGATGCGTATCATGACCGGCGCACCGGCGTGCAGCTCGCGGTGAATCCGGCCGGCGTCCGTTACGACGCGGTCGTGTTTCTCGACAACCAGACCGATCCGGCGTGGGACGGCGTCTGGGAAGCGGCAACCAGCATCGACTCGACGGGATGGAGCGCCGAGTTCCGCGTTCCCTTCAGCCAGCTCCGTTTCAACAACCAGCCGGAGCACGTGTTCGGGTTCGCGGTCTGGCGCGACATCGGGCGGCGGAACCAGAAGGACGCCTGGCCGCCGACGTTCCGCGTCTCTCGTCAGGCGCTGATATCGCAGATCGGCACGCTCGAGGGACTGAGCGGCATCACCCGCTCGTCCCGGCTCGAGTTGCTGCCGTTCGTGACGACGTCGAACCTCACCGAGCAGCGGCCCGACGGCTGGGCGCACCCCCAGCGCGCGGCGATGGGGCTCGACATGAAGTACGGCATCAAGGAGAACCTGACCCTCGACGCCACGATCAATCCCGATTTCGGGCAGGTCGAGGCGGATCCGGCGGTGCTCAACCTGAGCGCGTTCGAAGTGCGCTTCGAGGAGCGTCGCCCGTTCTTCCAGGAGGGCGTCGGCATGTTCCGGTGCCAGCCCTGCCAGGGAATCTTCTATCCCCGCCGGATCGGACGCACGCCGCAGCTTCGATCGAACGCGGGTGACCCCCTCTTCACGACGATACTTGGCGCCGCCAAGCTCACCGGACGATTTGCCGGCGGCGTCAACCTCGGCGTGATCGAGGCCGTCACGCAACGTGAGGTGGGTGTGACGGGAAAGACGGTGGAGCCGCAGACGAACTACCTCATCGCGCGCGCGTCGCGCGACTTGCGGGGCGGCAGTACCTCGATCGGGGTGATCACCACGGCTGTGAATCGGTTCCTCGACGATGACACGCGTGACTTCCTGCGTCGCAGCGCCAACATGGCCGTGATCGAAGGCTTCCACCGCTTCGCCGATGACAAGTACGAGTTCGGAGCGTACACGGGCCGCAGCATCGTCACCGGCTCGGAAGAGGCGCTCGCGCGGACGCAGATCATTTCCGGCCTCCTCCACCAGCGGCCCGATGGTGACGCGAAGTTCGACTCGACCAGGACGAGCCTCGCC
>DAIUET010000041.1:0-14602 GCA_036845045.1 Gemmatimonadaceae bacterium
TTCTTCCGGGGCACGACGCTCAGTCACTGCGGTGTCGACCACTTCCTCCTGGTGAAGGAAGGCGGCGTCTGGAAGATCATCGAGCTGGCCGATACGCGACGTCGGGAGAACTGTTAGGCGCGACAGGCAGGCGGTTGCTGCCGCAGGATCAGCGGCCCCCTGACTGCGCTCGCGACGTGTACACGAAGTCCCCGGACTGGGAGTCGTCACCGTCGGCGGCATTCGCTGCGGCGTGGAAAAGAACGGCGCGGCGCCCGGCCGGAGCTGTCCAGCGGAGCGTCCAGCGCACAGTGTCAGTCGCGGTCAGCTGCGTGCCCGGGCGCAAATGGTACGCGTACTGCACGTCCCGATCGGTCATCACTTTGACGCGGTCCTGTTGCCCCTCGACGGGTGCCAGCGTGCCGGCCTGCGCGCCTCCTTCTTCGAAGCGGGCGGTGAGTTGGAAGCCGCCGACCACCATGCCTGGTCGCTTGAGGGTCACCGTCACCTGGTAGGTCTGGCCCGGCGAGTAACGCCTTGGCGCCGAGATCGTGAGGCTTCCCGGGCTGGCATTCAGCTTTTCGCCGGAGTGGCACGCCTGGCAGTGATCCTCGCCGAAGCCGCCGGAGAAGCCAGCCGGTGGTCCGTCGCGGTATACGAGGCCAGGCAAGGGTGTTCCATGGGCCTGCGCCACAGTGACCTGGAGCCCGCTCCCGTGACCACGAACTACCAGGACACACGCCAATAGGAAGATGCCCGGGAGCAGGATGCCGGGTAGCGTTCGACGCCACTTGAAACGACCAGCGCCCGCTTTCGCGGGCGCCGGCGATCCAGACTGCGTTCCTGACGCAGCCTGCCGTTCGTTCATTGCGCGATCTGCCGCGTACCTACACGGCCAATGGTATTGGCGTCCGTGCCGAACCACATGGTGCCGCTCTTCGGGTCGAACATCATGTGCCGGATGTTGTGGCTCACCGTGATGTTCGCGAAGAATTTCTCGGTCTTCGGGTCGAAACCGATCAGCTTCTTTTCGGCGCCGGTTTCAGAGAACCAGAGGCGTCCGTCGCCATCAGCGGTGATCGCATACGGACGAGACTGGGGGCCACCCGGGCTCGCCCACTCCTTGAACTGCCCGGTGTTGGGATCGAGACGGCCCATGTAGCCGCGCTGGTAATCGACGTACCACACCATGCCATCCGGCGTGACTGCGTTGCGACGGACACGCCCGCCCTCGGCCGTGGAGAAGATCTTGAAATTCATGTCCGGGGTCACCATTGCGATCTTGTTCGTCGCGAACAGACTGACGAACAGGCGGCCCTGATTGTCGACATCCAGGCCGTACGGGTTGGCGCGCTGCTCGCCGAGTGGGTTGATGACCTGCACTTCGCCCGTCGCCATGTTGAGGCGGCCGATGCGGCTGGCGCCCTGCGAGCTGAACCAGATGTTGCCCTTGCCGTCGAAGTGCATGGTGTGTGGGTCGCGCGCTTCGCCGGTCGGGAACGTCTTGATCTCGCCGTTGACCGGATTGAGACGGCCGATGCGGCCGTTGCGGTTGCCCGCGTACCACACGATGCCCTTGTCGTCCACAATGACGGTATGGGGATTCGTGTTCTCCTCGAGCTCGTAGTACTTCACCGCGCCGGTGGCGGGATCGACCATGCCTACGTAGTTCCCCTGCTGGCCGGCGAAGAACACCTTTCCGTCCGGCGCCACGTAGGGGTCTCTCGATCGTCCGCCGCGTTCAATAGGCCATTCCTTCATGTCCCACGGCATACCGGCCTGGGCCAGGACGGGCGAGGGTCCTACCACCGCGGCGGCTAAAGCGAACTGGATGAATCTCCTCATCTGAAATCCTCCCTTTGGCGAATGGACGGTGACAGGAGCCGCGAGGCCAACAGAGCCACCCATCCAAGGGAAACCGCCCTTGAGGTTCCGGTCTCTGGCAAAACACTAATACGTTGATTGCCGCACTATGGTTGAGGGGCCCGTCGGATCAGACCGGTTTTTCATTCTACCTGTTCTGACCATATCTGACATGGAAGCCGGGAAAATGGATTCTGGCCCTTTTTCAACACCACCGGGATGGGAGTCGTACCAATTGGGGCCGGACTTCGGCCGGTTAACCGCATTTCTCTAATGGAGTTGCAAGATGGCTTTCAAAGTCGGATTCAGCCGCTTGGCTGTGGGAGCGACCCTTCTCCTCTCGCTGCCCGCGCGCGCGCAGGAGCGCGTTGATGAGGCCGCGATCGAGAAGATCAAGGTGGAAGGGCTCGAGCGCTCCCAGGTGATGGAGACGGCGAGCTGGCTGACGGACGTTTTCGGCGCCCGGCTCACCGGTTCCCCGAACATCAAGGCGGCCGGAGAGTGGGCGGCGAAGAAGCTCACCGAGTGGGGCATGGTGAACGCGAAGCTCGAACCGTGGGGGTACTTTGGCCGGGGTTGGACCAATGACCGGCTCAGCGTCAATGTCGTCGCCCCGAATCCCTGGCCGGTGATCGCGTACCCGGCGGCCTGGACGCCGGGCACAAACGGAACCGTCTCCGGCGAAGTGGTCCGGATTCAGGCGGACAGCGCCGCGGACCTCGAGCGATATCGCGGCAAGCTCCGGAACGCCTTCGTCATGCTCATGCCGTTGCGCCCGCTCAGCCCGCGGTTCCGTCCCGACGCTGAACGGTACACGCCGGCCGAGCTGGACAGCCTGGCCGCGTTAGGCCCCCCACCGCCGCCGGGCGCCGGGCGTGGAGGGCGTGGCGGTGGCCGGGGTGGCGCCGCGGGAGGCCCGCCCTCGTTTACGCAGGTGCGGGCGCAGTTCCTGGCCGACGAAGGGGCGGCGGCAATCATCCAGCCCGGCAGCGGCAACAGCTCGATGGGCACGGTCTTCACCGGCGGCGCCGGGTCGCGCGATCCGCGGAATCCGACCCGCACGCTCACGCTGATCCTCGCGCCGGAGCACTACAACCGGATCGCCCGGATCGTCGAGAAGGGGACGCCGGTCCGAATCGAAGCGAACGTGAAGAACACGTTCCACGACGACGACCTGAATGCGTTCAACATCGTGGCCGAGATCCCGGGAACGGACCCCCGGCTGAAGGATGAGCTGGTGATGCTGGGGGCGCACTTCGACTCCTGGCACGCCGGCACCGGCGCCACCGACAACGCCGCCGGCTCGGCGGTGATGATGGAAGCGCTCCGCATCCTCAAGGCCACCGGGTTGCCGATGAAGCGCACGGTGCGCATCGGGCTCTGGACCGGCGAGGAGAACGGCTTGTTAGGCAGCCGCGCCTACGTGCGGACCCATTTCGGCGTCCCGGGCGACACCGCCAACCCGGTCAAGCCGGCGCACGAGAAGTTCTCGGGGTACTTCAACGTCGACAACGGGACGGGCAAGATCCGCGGCGTGTGGCTCCAGAGCAACGCGGCGGTCGGCCCGATCTTCACCGCCTGGATGAAGCCGTTCCAGAGCATGGGGACCGGCACGGTCACGATCCGCAACACGGGCGGCACCGATCACCAGGCCTTCGACGCGGCGGGTCTTCCTGGCTGGCAATTCATCCAGGACGAAGTGGAGTACGGGTCGCGAACCCATCACTCCAACATGGACGTCTTCGACCGCCTGGTCCCCGACGACATGAAGCACAATGCCACGGTGGTCGCGGCCTTCGTGTACCTCGCGGCGAACCGGGATCAGAAGCTTCCGAGGAAGCCGGTCGTACAATAGGGCAGCAGGGCAGCGACGAGCGACGAGCGACGAGACAGTCGGGTTGCCGGGGCCGGGTACGGGACGCAGGTTTGTGCGTCCTTGCCCGGCCCCGGCGCGTCTGCATAACGCGAATCCGCCCCTGCTTCCTGCTTCCCCTCCGTTCATGTCTGACGCCGCCTTCCACGACCTGGCCCGACGCCGGTGGCGCATCGCCATTGTGCTCACGATGGCGATGGTCGCGATCTACTTCGGGTTCATTCTCCTGGTCGCCTACAACAAGCCCCTGCTCGGCAGGCTCATCGCGCCGGGGTTGAGCCTCGGGATCGTGCTGGGCGCCCTGGTGATCGTGCTGTCGTGGATCCTGACGTGGATCTACGTGCGGTGGGCGAACCGGCATTACGACGCGGCGCTCGACGACCTGCGGGCCGGGACCCGCCCATGATCCTGTCGCAGACGGCGGTGGAGCAGGGAACGCGGATCGGCGAACCCAACGCCGTGGCGATGGCGTTCTTCTTCGGCTTCATCGCCATCACCCTGGGCATCACGTACTGGGCGGCGCGCCGCACGCGCACCACCGAGGAGTTCTATGCCGCCGGTCGCACCGTGACCGCCGGCCAGAACGGGTTTGCGCTCGCCGGCGATTACATGAGCGCGGCCAGCTTTCTCGGCATTGCGGGACTCGTCTCGACGACCGGATTCGACGGCCTGATCTACTCGACCGGCTGGCTGGTTGGTTGGCCCGTCGTGCTGTTCCTGATCGCCGAGCCGTTGCGCAACCTGGGGAAGTACACGTTCGCGGACGTGGTCGCGTCGCGGCTGAAGCAGGCACCGGTGCGCATTGCGGCGGCCATCGGGACGCTGGCGACCGTCACGTTCTACCTCATCGCGCAAATGGTCGGCGCCGGCGGGTTGATCCGCCTGATGTTCGGCCTCAGCTATGAAACAGCGATCATCATCGTTGGCGCGGCGATGCTCGCGTACGTGCTGTTCGGGGGCATGATCGCCACCACGTGGGTGCAGATCGTGAAGGCGTTCCTGCTCCTCGGCGGCGCGGCGCTGCTGGCGCTCATGGTCCTGTCGAAGTTCGGCTTCAATCCGGCACGGCTGTTCGCCGCCGCGGCCGCGCAGTACGGCGACAGCGTGCTGGCGCCGGGGAGGCTGGTGGCGAAGCCGCTCGACGCGGTGTCGCTCGGCATGGCGCTGATGTTCGGCACGGCGGGACTGCCGCACATCCTCATGCGCTTCTACACCGTGCCCGATGCGCGGGCCGCGCGCACCTCGGTGTTCTACGCGACGGGCCTCATCGGGTTCTTCTACCTCATGACGTTCATCCTCGGATTCGGGGCGATGGTGCTGGTGGGGCCCGAGGCGATCCGGGCCGTCGATGCCGGCGGCAACATGGCGGCGCCGCTGCTGGCCGAAACGTTAGGCGGTACGCCGTTTCTCGGGTTCATCGCCGCGGTGGCCTTCGCGACGATCCTGGCGGTGGTGGCGGGGCTCACGCTGTCGGGCGCCGCGGCGCTGTCGCACGACCTCTGGGTGAACGTGGCACGGGGCGGACACGCGACCCCGCACGAGCAGCTGCGGGTGGCGCGCTTCGCGACCATCGTGCTGGCCGTGGTGGCCGTCTTGCTCGGCATCACGTTCAAGGGTCAGAACGTCGCCTACATGGTCGGACTCGCCTTCGCCATCGCGGCCAGCGCGAACTTCCCGGCGCTGGTGCTCTCGATCTTCTGGCGCCGGTGCACCACGGCGGGCGTGGTGGCCAGCATGGTGCTGGGAACGGCATCGACGCTGACGCTGATCTACCTGTCTCCCACGATCCAGGTCGACATCCTGAAGAACGAGGCAGCGCTTTTTCCGCTGCGCAACCCGGCGCTGATCACGATACCGTTGTCGTTCGCGATCGCGATCGTGGTGTCGCTCGTCACCAGCAACGCCGGCGAGCAGGTGGGTTATGGCCGTGTGGAACGGGAGATGCACACGGGACACTAGCCCAGCCCACACAGCGTAAAGCGCAAGGGGCATCATCTCCCGTCCCCCGTCAGCCGTCGCGGGTTAGTTTTCACGCCCTATGCCCGTGGACCGCAACCGGTTTCCCTTCCTGCCCGAGCGCATCGAAGGCCTCGCAGACGTCGCCACCAACGTGTCGTGGAGCTGGAAACGAGACGCCCGCCGGGTCTTCGAGATGCTGGATGACTCGCTCTGGCACCTCACGCGCCACAATCCCATCGCCATCCTGCGCCGGATCGATCCGGGACGCCTGAGCGAATGCGCCCGCGATCCGCGCTTCCTCCAGGCCTTCGACGCCATGATGGCGGAGTATCGCCGCGAGCAGGAATGGGAGGGCACCTGGTTCGCGACGGAGTTCGCGGACCTGACGCGCGAACGGCCGATTGCCTACTTCTGCGCAGAGTTCGGCCTTCACAACTCCATTCCGATCTATTCCGGGGGACTCGGCGTACTGGCCGGGGATCACTGCAAGGCGGCGTCGGACCTCGGTGTGCCGCTCGTCGGCGTGGGACTGTTCTACACCAAGGGCTACTTCGACCAGAAGCTCCGGCTCGACGGGTGGCAGGAGGATTCGGACGAGCAGTTCGACGTGGTCAACGCCCCGCTGGAACGGGTGTACGGGCCGAGCCGCGAGCCGTTCCTGGCCCGGCTGGAGACCAACGGCCGGGACGTGCACATCGGCGCCTGGCGCATGCTGGTGGGCCGGGTCCCCGTGTACCTCCTCGATACCGACCTGGAACAGAACCACGAGGAGGACCGCGACCTCACGTCGAAGCTGTACATCGGCGGCCCGGAGGTCCGGCTCAAGCAGGAATGGGTCCTGGGGGTCGGCGGCGTGCGGGTGCTGCGCGCGTTAGGCATCGACCCGGCGGCGTGGCACGCGAACGAGGGGCATGCGGCCTTCATGATGGTGGAACGGGTCCGCGAACTGACGGCGCGGGATGTGCCGTTCGACGAGGCCACGCGGCAGGTCCGCTCGCGGAGCGTGTTCACGACACACACGCCCGTGCCAGCCGGTCACGACACGTTCACCTTCGAGGACCTCGAGCGCTGCTCGGGTGACATCTGGTCGGACCTCGGCGTCAGTCGCGACACGTTCTTCGAGATCGGCACCCACCCGACCGAGGAACCCGGCCGATTCCACATGACCGTGGCCGCCCTCAGGCTGTCGAAGCACGTGAACGCGGTGTCACGCCGGCACGGCGACGTCTCCCGCCAGATCTGGGCCCCGCTGTGGCCGGACCGGGAGGCGGCGCGCCTTCCCATTGGCCACATCACCAACGGCGTGCACGCGCAGACCTGGATGGCACGCGAGATCGCCGACCTGCTGGACGGATACCTTGGCACGGACTGGACGTCGCGCATGACCGACGTGCCGATGTGGGAGGCCATTCGCGACGTGGATGACGCCGCACTCTGGCGCGTGCACACGGCCCTGAAGGTCGCCCTGATGAACTTCGTCCGCGAAGAGGCGCGCCGGCGCTGGGTTCGACACTGGAAGGAGGCCACGCACGTGGTCGGCGCGGGAACGCTCCTCAACCCCGACGTGCTGACGATCGGGTTTGCGCGGCGATTCGCGACATACAAGCGCGCCGACCTCATCTTCCGGGACATCGACCGTCTGCGTGCCCTGCTGGTGAACTCGACGCGGCCGGTGCAAATCATCTTTGCCGGAAAGGCGCATCCCGCCGACGCGCCCGGCAAGGAGGTCCTGCGGGCCGTGTACAGCTTCACCCGCGATGCCAGGCTGGAGGGACGCGTCGCGTTCCTGGAGGATTACGAGCTGCACCTGGCGCATCGGCTGGTGCAGGGCGTGGATCTGTGGCTGAACCTGCCGCGCGTGCCGATGGAAGCCAGCGGCACCAGCGGGATGAAAGCGGCGCTGAACGGGGTACCGCAGCTTTCGACACTCGACGGCTGGTGGCACGAGGCCTATGAAGGGCTGAACGGCTGGGCCATTCCGCCCGGATCGACGCGGGCCACGCCGGACGAGTGGGACGCGGAACGCCTGTACCGGTTGCTCGAGGAGCAGGTGGTGCCGGCATTCTACACACGCGATGACCGGGGCATCCCGACAGGGTGGGTCCAGAAGATGAAACACGCCTTGCGAGTGGCCGGCCAGCAGTTCACCGCGAAACGGATGCTGATGGAATACGTGCAGCTCTCCTATGCGCCGGCGATGCGGGGTGATGGCGGTCCCGACGATCCCCCGGCGGCGTAACGCTTCCATGGAAGGCCGACGCCGGCGCACACCGCCCACGGTGACCCCACCCTCGACCGCACGGGTGCAGACTCGTCAGGCGGCGAGTGCCGCGCCGGAATACCCGCTGACCGCGGGCCCGGCCGACGAGCCGGTGACGATCGTCCACCTCGCTGCGGAGCTGGCGCCCTTCGCCCGCACCGGTGGATTGGGCGAGGCCGTCTCGAGCCTGGCGCACTACCAGGCACGGTTCGGCATGAGGTCGGTCATCATCATGCCCTTGTACAAACAGGTATTCGAGGTCGCGACCGACCTCGAACCCGTGAGCGACACGTTTCACGTGCAGGTGGGTCCGCGGCGCGAGGAGGGGCGGCTCTACGAATCGCGCGCCCTGATGAACAACCCACTCGAAGGGAAGCCGCGCATCCTGTTCATCCACAACGCCGAGTACTTCGGCCGCGAGCAGATCTACGGGGACGGCCGGGGCGACTACAAGGACAACCACCGGCGGTTCGCGTTCTTCTGCCTTGCGGCGCTGAGCGTGCTGCCGGCGATCGCGAAGGCGCCCGTCCTGCTCCATGCCCACGACTGGCACACGGCGCTCGCGCCGATCTACCTGCGCGCGTACGACTCGAGTCCCGAACGGGAGTTCTACCGGCGCACGTCGTCGGTGCTGACCGTGCATAACGCGGGCTTCCAGGGGCACTTCCCGACCGACACGATGGCAGAGCTCGGGCTGCCCTGGGAACTGTACAACTTCGCGCAGCTGGAGTGGTACGGGCGCGTCAACCTGCTCAAGGGCGGCATGGCGTTCGCGGATGCCGTCACCACGGTGAGCCCGTCACACGCGCACGAGTTGCGCACCGCCGCCGGCGGATTCGGCCTCCACGACGCGTTCATCAGCCTGCGTGAACGGTTCGTGGGGATCGTGAACGGGATCGACCAGCAGGAATGGAACCCGGCCACGGATCCGATCATCACGGCGCGGTACACGCGCGACGACCTGTCGGGCAAGAAGCGCTGCAAGGCGGCGCTCCAGCGGATGTTCGGCATGCCGCAGCGCTCGCGCGTTCCGATCTTCGGCATGAGCGCGCGCATGGTGTACCAGAAGGGCCTCGACCTCATCCTCGGGAGCCCGCGCTTCCTGTCACTCGACGCGCAGTTCCTGTTCCTGGGGCAGGGGGAGAAGAAGTACGTGGACATCCTGACCGAGCTGGCGCTGCGGGCACCGGGGCGGATCGGGGTCCAGACCAACTTCACCGGTACCCAGGAACACCGCCTCATGGCGGGCGCCGACGTGATCATCATGCCGTCGCAATACGAACCCTGCGGTCTCACCCAGATGCGGGCGCAGCGGTACGGATCACTGCCGGTGGCCCGGCGCGTGGGCGGCCTGGCCGATACGATCGAGGACGGCATCACCGGCTTCCTCTTCGACGGCTTCACCACGACGGAATTCCTGGTCGCCTGCATCCGCGCCATCGACCACTACCAGCATCCGGGGACGTGGCAGGAGATGCAGCGCGAGGCGATGTCGCGCGATTTCGGCTGGGAGCGCTCGGAACAGAAATACCGGGACCTGTACCGGCGCGTGCTGGCGGCTCCCCGGTTCCGGCGGTAACGCATGAACCAGACGGATGTGGTGGTGATGTTGCACAGTCACCTGCCCTACGTGCTGAACCACGGGCGGTGGCCGCACGGCAGCGACTGGATCTGCGAAGCGGCGATCGACACCTACCTCCCGCTGGTCGAGAAATTCCGCGGCCTCGACGCGATGAACATCGCGGCGCCGGTCACGATCGGGTTCACGCCGATCCTCGCCAACCAGCTCGAACATGCAACGTTCGTGCGGGAGCTCGAGGCCTACTTCGACCAGCGCCTCGGCTTCTGCGACGAGGCGCCGGCGTCGCTCGAGTCCACCGGCGACGGACACCTGCTGCCCCTGGTCGAGTACTGGCGGAGCCGCCTCGTCAGGCTCCGGCTGCTGTTCCACGAGATCGGGCGCGACATCCCGCGGGAGTTCCGCCGGCTGCAGGACGCCGAGCGGCTGGAGGTGACCTCGTCGGCCGCCACGCACGGATTCCTGCCGCTGCTCAAGCGCGACGAGAGCATCCGGCTGCAGCTCGCGTTAGGCGTGGCGGAGCACCGGCGCATCTTCGGGCGCGACCCGGACGGGTGCTGGCTTCCCGAGTGCGCATACCGGCCACCCGGCCCGTGGGCGCTGTCGGGCGGCGCGGCGGTGGATCGGAGTGGCATCGAGGTCCACGTGGCAGCCGCCGGGTACCGGTACTTCTTCGTGGACTCGCACATGGCGCGCGCCGGCAGCCCGCTCGGCATGTATGGGGAGCAGTTCGACGGCGAAACGCTGCGATTCGTCGAGGGGGAAGCCGATGTGACCGTGCCGGTTGTGCACACGCCGTACGAGGCGTATCGGGTCACTGACGAAAGCGCGGTCCGCGACGTGGCGGCGCTGGTGCGTGATCCCCGGTCGTCGATGCAGGTCTGGAGCCGGCATGGCGGCTATCCGGGCGCCGCACCCTACCTCGAGTTCCACAAGATCCGGTGGCCGGGAGGGCTCAAGCTCTGGCGCGTCAGTGACCCCGGGACGGACCTCGGCAACAAGGCGCCATACTCGCCCGACGACGCACGCCATCAAGCCACCGCGCACGCCGGTCACTTCGCCCACTTGCTCGACCGCGTCGGCCGGGAACAGAGGGAGAAGGGTGGCACGGTGATCGTGGCACCGTTCGATACGGAGCTGTTCGGCCACTGGTGGTTTGAAGGCCCGGATTTCCTGGGCGACCTGTACGCGCACCTGCCCGGTGTGGACTCGGTTCGCGCGGCAACCGCGAGCGGCCATCTCGATGCGCACGCGCCCCGAACCGGATTGCGACTCGCGACCGGATCGTGGGGGGCGAACGGCGACTTCTCGATGTGGAACGGGCCGCGGGTCGAATGGACCTGGCCTGTCGTCTGGGAGGTCGAAGACCGATTCTGGTCGCTGGCTGTCGGCGGGCTGGCCGATGAACGGACGCACGAAATCCTGGCCCAGGCCGCACGGGCGATGCTCCTGCTGCAGTCATCGGACTGGCAGTTCATCATCTCCACCGGCGAAGTGGAGGATTACGCGATCCGCCGCTTCAACGGTCACGCGAACGATTGCATGCAACTGCTCGCGGCACTCGAGCGCGCCCTGTCCGGCGGTGACGCCGATGCCGGGATCAGGATGGCGCGTGAGCTGCAGCAGCGTGACGATGTGTTCCGGGATGTGATTCCATCGATACGAACAGCAGTTGGAAGCTGAAAGCTGGAAGGTGGAAGGGTGCTCACTTCCAACTTCCAGCTTCCAACTTCCAACGTTTCACTTCTCCTGCCCGATGGCTTCCGTTGTAATTCATGGCCACTTCTACCAGCCGCCTCGCGAGGACCCGTTCCTCGACGAGGTCGAGACCGAGCCGTCGGCAGCGCCGTTCCACGACTGGAACCAGCGGATCGAGCGCGAGTGCTACCGCGCCGTGGTCGCGGCCCGGATCACGGAAAGCGATGGTCGCATCGCGCGCCTGGTGAACACGCTCGAGGCGATCTCGTTCAATTTCGGGCCGACGCTGCTGGAGTGGATGGAGCGGGAGGCGAGGCCGACATACGACGCCATCCTTGCCGCCGACCAGCTCAGTGCCGCGAGACTTGGCGGGCACGGGAACGCGATCGCGCAGCCATATCATCACACGATCCTGCCCCTGGCTACGCGCCGCGACAAGAAAACGGAGGTGCGCTGGGGAATCGCGGATTTCCGCCGCCGTTTCGGCCGCGAACCCGAAGGGATGTGGCTCCCCGAGACCGCGGTTGACCTGGAGACCCTGGAGGTCCTGGCGGAAGAAGGGATCCGCTTCACCATCCTCGCCCCCCACCAGGTGGCGAAGGCGCCCGCGGGGGGGCGCCCGGGACTCTGCCGACTGCCGGGAGGGAAGGCGATCTCGGTGTTCGTCTACCGCGGCGATGCCTCACACGCCGTTGCCTTCGGCGGCGCGCTCAACGACGGTGTCGCGTGGGGACACGCGCTCGCCGCGGCTGCGGAACTGCTGGAGACTCCGGTGGTGATGACCGCGGCCGAGCCCACGGAACCACGGCGACGCACTCCGCATACGCCGATGCCGGTGAATCCTTTCCGCGAAGCGCTGGTGTCGATTGCCACCGACGGCGAGACCTACGGCCACCACCACAAGTTTGGCGAGATGGCGCTCGCGCGCGCTCTCGAGGAACTGGTGGCTCGTGGAATCACCATCGAGAACTTCGGAACGTTCCTGGAACGCAACCCCCCTGTCGACGACGTCGAGCTGGTGGCGCCTACCTCGTGGAGTTGCGCCCACGGCGTGGGTCGCTGGAAAGAGGATTGCGGCTGCCGGGTGGACGCGCAGCGCAACCCCTCACAGGCCTGGCGCGCGCCGCTGCGGCAGGGACTCGAAGCGCTGGCGACGTCCTTGCACGAGATCTACGCTCGCGAAGCGATCCGTCTCATTCCCGATCCCTGGGACGCGCGCGACGAGTACGGCGCGGTCGTGGCGTCCGACCCCATTACGCTCGAACGGTTCGCGCGGTCGGTCGCGACAGGCGCCACGCACGACGAGGACCTGGTGCGTGCGCGCGAGCTGCTCGAGCTCGAGCGCGATGCGCTGCGCATGTTCACGTCATGCGGCTGGTTCTTCGATGACATCGCCGGCATCGAGCCGAGGCAGGACCTGCGTTATGCGGCGCGCGCCGTCGCGCTGGCCGGCCCGCAGGCAGCGGCGGCCGAAGCGGCGTTCATGGAGGTGCTCGCGGAGTCGCAAAGCAACGACCGGACCGCCGGCACCGGCCGTGACATCTACCTCCGTTCGGCGCGCCCCACCTTTCCGGCGCCCATGCGTCATGCCGCCGCCGCCGTGGCGGGCCGTCACGTCGCGCCGGCCGATCGAAAGCGCTACACATCGGCCGCCGTGGAGATCGACGACGACTGGGTGCGTGTCACCGAGCGCCGCACCGGCCGGCGCCACGACTACCGGTGGCGCGTCATCGCACAGTCGGTCACCGACCTCACCATCGAGCTCGTGGACGTCGATGGAAACGTGAACGTGCTGCGCCTGGCGGACCTGCCCGAGCGTCCACGGCTTGCGATTCGCGCCGTGTTGCGGAAGTCGATGCTCCCGCACGTCCTGAGTCGCGATGAGCTCGACCAGCTCACTTCGGGCCAGGCGAACATGGCCGGCCTGCTGCGCGTGGCACTGATCCGGGCCATCGAACGCCTCGAGATCGAGGAGGACGCCGCGACGCTGGCGCTGGCGATGGACCTCGTCGACGTCTTCGACCAGTTCGAGGCCCGTATTCCCTTCGACGCCCAGTCCGCATTCTGGCGGATCTGGCGCAACGCCAGGCCCGCTCGTCAGGCAGACCTGTCGCTGCTGCGCCACCGCCTGGGATTCGCGACCGGGACGCCCGGGGACGGCGCATCAGGATGACGCCCCCCATCCGCTTCTGCTTCGGCCTCCACCTGCACCAGCCGGTGGGGAACTTCGGGTACGTCTTCGAGCAGCACGTGCGTGAGGTGTACCGGCCGTTCCTCCAGCACGTCCGGGCACAGTCGTTCTTCCCGATCACCCTCCATGTCTCCGGTCCTCTGATCGAATGGCTGGATCAGCACGAGCCGTCGCTGCTCGACGACATCGCCGACCTGGCCAGCGATGGTCGCGTGGAACTGCTGCTGGCGGGGTTCTATGAGCCGATCCTGGCCTCGCTACCGCGCGCTGACCGGCTGACACAGGTGCGGTGGATGCGTGAAGCGGTCCGGCAGCGGCTGGGCACGGACGCGACCGGTCTCTGGCTGACAGAACGTGTCTGGGAGCCCGATCTGGCCGCGGACCTCCACGATGCGGGAGTGAAATTCGCGCTGGTGGATGACCGGCACTTTCTCGCCAGCGGGTTTTCGCGCGACCGGCTGCACGCGCCGTTTCGCACCGAACATGATGGCAAGGAGATCGCGCTCTTCCCCATCGATGAGCGTCTCCGGTACCTGATTCCGTTCCAACCTCCGGAGGACACGGTGGCGTACCTGCGCCTGCTCCGGGAGCAGGGACAGCGGCTGGCGGTGCTGGCCGATGACGGCGAGAAGTTCGGCGGATGGCCGGGCACGCGCGAATGGGTCTACGACAGCGGATGGCTCGACCGGTTCTTCGTGGCCATGCGCGCCGTGATCGACTCGGGTGACGTGGTGCTGTCGCGGTTCGACGAGGCGTTAGGCAGCGTACCGAGCGGCGGCCTGGCGTACCTGCCCACGGCGAGTTACCGGGAGATGGAGGGGTGGTCGCTTCCGACACCCGCTGCGCTGCGCTTCCTGGCGCTGGAAGCGGAGCTGGGCGACGAACGGCTCCGGGCCGACGGCGCACTCGTCCGGGGTGCGCACTGGCGCAACTTCCTGGTGAAATACGCCGAGTCGAACCGGATGCACAAGAAGATGCTGGCGCTCTCACAGCTGTGCCGCGATCGCGGTGACCCGCCCGACGCGCGCCGCGCAATCGGGCGCGCGCAATGCAACGACGCGTACTGGCACGGAGTCTTCGGCGGCCTGTACCTCCCGTTCCTGCGGGCGGAGATCTGGCGGAACCTCGCCATGGCGGAAGGAGAACTGCGCGCGGGTGAATCGCTCCAGTACGAGGAGCGGGACCTGGACTTCGACGGTC
>DAIUET010000042.1:0-14515 GCA_036845045.1 Gemmatimonadaceae bacterium
GTTCCGAACTGCCGCCACGTGGCATCGGCGGCGATGCGATCCGAGTAGAGCGCGGCACGGTCGCCGCGCACCACCCGCTGCCACGTCCCGCCCACGGCGCCCTTCGTCGAGAGCGGCGAGTGGGCCGCCAGTCCGATGAGCCACCCGCTCTCGTCAGGCGGCAGGTCATCGACGGCGCCAAGCCCGGAGCCGTCGATGGGCTCATTGAGACCGGCAACGAGGCTCCGGCCTCCGAACGCCTCGAGGCGCGCCCTGCCCCGTCGCCACAGCAGCGAGGCGCCGTCGTAGTTGTAGACGCCGAGTCCACCGACGGCCCATTGCCGGCCAAGGCGAGTACGGATGGGACCACGATCGACCTCGAGCCACGCCTCGATGGCGTCGAATTCATCGTCCGATCGCGGCCAGACGGCGTCCGCTCCGCCCAGCGAACCGCGGGCGCGGACGTGCGCCTGCAGGCTGATGCCTTCGCCGAAGCCCCACGCCACGGCGCGCAGGTCCTGAACCAGTGGCGCGACGAGTTCGCGATTCCCCGAACTCCGGAACCGGCAGAACGGCTCGCCTTCGATGCAGCGCACGAGGCGCCCGTCGCTCAGTTGCCGGTACGGCCCCGTCCCCGTGGCCTCTCCGACCGGCACACTGTCGTCGACGAGTGGTCGCAGGTCCACCGCCTGCACTGATGTGACGCCGGTGATCCGGACTCCCTGCGCTGGTGCGTTGGCGGCGGCAGCCAGCACAATGGATCCCACTAACGCGAGCGTTCTCACGGACCCGTTCCCCCGGCCGGGGCGGTCCACGCGCTGAGGTGACAGGGTGCGCACTCGCGATCGGGCTTGTGTGTCTTCTGTTCGGCGTGACACGACAGGCACGTGGCGCGGACCGGGGTCACCGCCGGTCCTCGCTCGCGCTCGTGACACCCGGACGTCGCGCACCCGGTGATGTGCACCTCGCGGGTGTGGGTCTCCCGGGCCGGCGGGTGGCAACTGGCGCAATCGCGATCGGCGGCATGGTGATCGTCGTGACAGGACGCGCAGTCACGCTGCACGGATTTCTGGCGCGAATCCGCGTGGCAGGCGCCGCACTCGAGACGCGCATGGCGTTCATGCGCGAACGGCAGTGGCCTGGTCCGCGGCTGCGGCCACACCGACAACGCCACGGGCGTCGCCAGTAACCGCGCCGCCCCGATCTCGCCGGCGGTGTGACACCGCGCGCAGTCGCGCACGATCGCCCGCGTCCCGTGATGGCACCCCTGGCAGTCGCGGGCAAGCGGCCGGAGGTCACCGTGCCCCGCGCTGGTGCTGTGGCATGTCGTGCAGGAGAGCGCGTCGTGCCGCGCATGCTCGAATCGTGCGGTGTCCCGTCCCTGCCTGGCCTGGCTGCCGGTCAGCGAGTCCGGTTGAGGGCCGCTACGCCATCGAGACCTCCCGGCGGGCAATGGCGCGGGCGCCATGCCTGCCTGACGAGTGCCGCTCCAGGCAGCGGGCAGGAGGTCGAGCCGCGAGGCGGGGCTGGGCGGCGACGGGGCCAGGAGGTCCCGGCCGCCAACAGGCGCCGCGGGAGCGGCGCTCAAGGGCGCGCCGCCTGACGAGTTCCTGTCGGTGGACCCGGGTGGACGCGTACGGACCGCCGGATCCCTGATGCCGGTATGACAACTCCGGCAATCGACCGCGTCGGCCTTCCAGGTATGCGCCCCATGGCACGCGCCGCAGGTCTCGAGGCGGTGTCGCCCCAGGCTCCGGTGCATGGCCGTGAGCGTATCCGAGCGCGCGTGGCAGGCGGACGTTGCGCACGACTCGAAGGCTCCCCGTGGCGTCGTCTGCACGTGCGGGTTGTGGCAGGTTCCGCACTTGCCGTCATGCGGCTCGTCCGCCGGCGCGAACTTGCCGAGCTTCTCGCGCATCTCGTGGCAGCCCAGGCACTGCTCGTCGCCGGGCACAAGAGCCGTGCGGGCGGTGTCGATCGGGGTACCCTCGGTCGCGCCCGTCGTGAACTCGTGGCACACGACGCAATGCAGGTCGGTCTGCTCACCCATCCCGCCCAGCTCGACCTTCACGTCATCGTGGCAGCCGGACTGGGCGCACGTCTCCTGAACCGGCTTGAAGCGGTGCACCTCCTGCCCGTGGCAGGTGGTACACTCGACCCGCGACATGACCGGCGACCGGGGATTGAGGTGGACCTGGTGCCCGGCCGTGGCCGAGATCCGCTGCCACGTGCTGTCCGGATCGCGCTGGATGTGGCATTCGGAGCAGATGGCGTTAGGCACCGTAGCATGGGCCGGGATCTTGTCCGGGCGCTCGGTGACCTGCACGTAGAGCTCCTTCATGCTCGCGAAGATCGACTGCCGGTGGCAGTCGTGGCACCCGAGCTTGGCGTGCTCGCTGGTCCCGAATCGCTGGAACGGCTCGTCCATGATGTGGCAGCCGGCGCAGAACTCGTTGTCGTGCATCATGTAGTTCCACGACCACGAGCCGGCGAACCCGATCCCGGCGATCAGGACCAGCGCGATGGCGGCAAAGCCCATCTTCCAGGCGCGCGACTTGGACGCGAACCAGGTGCGGACCGCCACGCGATGCCGCCACGCCAGCACGGCCAGCACCAGCGCGACCGCCGCGGCGAGGAACACGCCGCCGATCTGCACCCACTGCGGCACCGTGTTGAACATGAACCGGACAACCTGCAGCGCCGGACTCGGAAGCGGACTCTGGACGTTGATCGAGTCCGTCCGGAGCGAATCAGCGACCTGTGTCCCTTGCTGGAGGAGGGCAGCAATCACGCCAATGGATGGACTCATGATGATGCCGTGACAGGGACGTGGTGCTCGAAGATAACCAGGAAATGCAGCGGAGCGGATGGGCCGGTGATTCGGCCCATCCGCTCCGACCTAAAGGGATTCAGGACACATCAGTGCGTCGTGCTGATTCTGACGTTCCTGGTGTCCGTCGCCGTCGGGGCGAGTCCCGGCGGCAGCGGAATCCCGTAGGCCTGATTCAGAGCGACACCGCTGTAGCGCAACAGCGCCCTGATCAGGAATGGATTGTGCACAATAGCGCCGGGCATCTTGGCCATTTCGGAGTTGAACTTTGCGCCCCGGCCGGCCGTGACCTTGCCCGCGCCAAACTGATCGGCGGGCACCTGCGCGATCATGCCGTCGAGCAGCACGATCAGGCCGTGCACGTCATTCTCGGCGGAAACGAAGGCGGAGCGAGCCACCGCCTCGCTGCCGTGGCAACCGGATCCGGTGCACCCCTTGAACGACCGCGCCGTGATCGCGCAGGTCTGGCTTTCGGTGGGTGCCCCATTCGCGTCGACACACGGGATCGGGAGGAAGCGATGCCCCACGACGCTGATCTGGAACTGACCCGTCACCTGGTCGGTCACGTTGTACTTCTGCACGTGACAGGTGGCGCAGAGCCTCGGGTTGGCCTCCGAGCCGTGGGTGGACTGGGACTCGACGAACTCGATACCCGGCGGCCACCAGCCGGCTGTTCCGAAGACCAGCGGGCCGTGCGGCGCATGCGGTGAGTCGCGCGAGCCTGACCAGTCGGGTGACGAGCGCCGGCTATGGCACTTCGCGCAGAGGTTTGTTTCCGGGTCGCGCGAGTCCACCGGATACCGCAACTGGTGGGTGTTCTCGGAACCATGCGGATCGTGGCAGACGGCGCAGGTGATGCCCTCACCCGATGCGATCGTCTGCCCCGCGCTCTTCTCCGTGTAATTCGTGTTCACGCCCCAGTTGGCGAGGACGCCCTGGCCGATGTGGCACCCCTGACAGGCGGAGCGCGGCCCGAACGGGATATCGGGAGGTGAGGCGTTCGCGCCGTTGTACGATCGTGTATACGACGTGGCGTGCCGCGACATGCGCCACTCCTCGACGAACGGATGGTGCGTCCCCGAGTGGCATTCGGCGCAGCCGTTTGTGACGGCGGCGCCCGTGTCGGCATGGATCGAGGCCAGCATCTGGCCGCGGGCGGGAGCCGTTACGTGATCGAGACCCGGTCCGTGGCAGCTCTCGCACTGCACGTCATGATACCGCTCGTCCTTCGTGCTCGTATATCCGACCTCGGTGGCCGTAACCGCATTCCCCTTGTTGCTGACGGTGTGGCAGCCCTCACAGAGCGCCTGCGCACCACCGCTTGCCTGGAGCGTTGCCCAGGCCTCGGCATGCCCCGTCTGTTCCCACTTCGCCTGCTGCGTGACGTGACAGTTGCCGCACGTGGTGCGGTCCGTCGTCTCGTCGTGATATCCAAGGAAGTTCGCTGCCGCCGCCGGTGGAGCGATGAAGGCGGGACCGTCCCGGTAGACGATCTTCTCGTCGACACATGCGCTGGTCGCAAACAACAGCAACGCGAACACTCCCCACCAACCCCACCGCTTCCTCTCAAGGCGCTGCATGCCGCAAATCCTCCGTTAGGCCGAAGGTCGGTTTTTTTCCGGACCGCTGTAACCGGAGCGCAAGTTGTGCCGGCTGACGTGCTTTAGGGAAGACTCCTAATCCCGGATACTGCGATAGGGTACTCCCCGACAACGTCTACCCGGAATGCGTACCGCGACCGTGACGGGGATTACCGCCTAACTGGGATGGAGTTCATCGCCGGCGGCTGCAGACGGACTCGTCCACCGTCGCAGCGTCCGCCAGACAATAAAGCCACCGAGCAACACCGCGACGAAGGGAACCAGGTAGACGACAAGGTTCACGCCGGTTGCCTTCGGTGACAGGAGGATCCATTCGCCGTACTTGTCCACGAAGTACGCGCGGACCTCATCAGGCGACTTCCCGGACCGCAGCTGGTCCCGGATCAGGTCGCGCATCTGCTGGGCGAGCTCGGACGGGGAATCCTGGATCGAGTTGCCCTGACACACGGGACAGCGAAGCTCCGACGCCAGGCGCGTCGTCATCGCCTCGAGCGCCGAGTCGGCCGGTGTCTCCAAACGCGGGGCCGTGCGCGCGAGGGCCGAATCGCTCTGGGCAGTTGCGGTGTGCGGCACGAGAATCGACACGACCGCCAACACAGCCCACCACCCAGCTCGGGTCATGGAGCGCCCGCGCCGGCGCGAAGCAACGAATCCAGCTTGTAGGAAAGGAGCTGCTCGGTGATGGGCCCGATGTGCTTGTAGGCAACCTGTCCGTCACCCGTTACCAGAAACGTCTCGGGTACGCCGTAGAGGCCGTAATCGATCGCCGTCCTCGTTCTGGGGTCGAGGAGGGAGGGATACGCCTGCCCTCCCATCTCCGCGATCCACCGCCGGCCGAACGCCTCCTGGTCGTTGTAGAGCAGCCCGTAGAATCGAACGCCGCGGTCATAGTACGCCCGTGCCACGTTGGACAGGTCCTCGTGCTCGTCACGGCACTGCAGGCACCACGATGCCCAGAAGTTGAGCACCACGATTCCGCCGCGGTGGTTCGCCAGCCTGACCGTGTCGCCGACCGGCATCGCGAGCTGCCCTTCGCCGGGGGCGAACACCGACAGCGCGAAGTCGGGGGCGGGCTTTCCGGGAAGCGGGGAGTCGATGGCCTTGGGATCGCGCGTCAACCCGAAGCCGAGCAACCCGATCACGGGCAGGAGCAGGCCCGTCGTTATGGTCGCGCGTTTCCAGTTCATCGGGCTACCTCCTCGAGCGGCACCGGTTGCGGCCGGGGTGCCGGGGCCGGACGTACCTTCGCGGCAACGGGCGCCAGCTCGCGACGCCCGCCGCCCAGCGACACGAGGGCGCCGAGGCAGATGATCATTCCGCCGATCCAGATCCACGGCACCAGCGGTTCCTGAATCACCCGCAGCGTCGCGTTCGAACCGTCCTGCGCAAACGCCTGCAGGTTGATGTACAGGTCACCGGCCGGACGGCTGCGCACGGATGGCGTCGGCACGGGCTGATCCGACGTCGGATAGAAGTTCATGCGCGGCTCCATGCGGCCCACCTCGCGCGCGCCGCGGAGCACGGTGACGCCGGCGGCGAGCACGGTGCGCTGCGGTTCCTCGCGGCTGTAGACGTCGTCGAGGCGGACCGTGAAACGGCCGACCTCCATGGTCTCGCCCTTCCGCAGCGTCGCCTCGCGTTCAGTCCGGAAGATGGACGAGGCGGCGATGCCTAACGTGAACGTGAGGACGCCCAGGTGGGCGATGTAGCCGCCGTAGCGGCGCCGGTTGGCCCCGATGAGCCGGGCCAGCGCGAGCGGCGGTGCTTCCCGGTGGGCGCGCCGGCGCGCGGCCGCGCCGTCGAGGAACTCGCGGAGGTTCGCCGCCAGCGCAAAGGCGCCGAACGCGAACGTGGCCAGCGCGTACGGCGAGCGGACGCCGATCACGAGGCTCACCACGAGGGCGACGACGGCCGCTATCGCGGGCGGCAGCAGCTGCCGCCGTACGACGTCCGGCGTGGCGACGCGCCACGGGAGCGCGGGGCCGACCCCCATCAGGAACAGCAGCGCCGCGCAGATGGGGAGCGTCATCCGGTTGAAGAACGGTTCTCCCACGCTGACCTTCACGCCGCGAATGGCTTCGGCGACGAGCGGAAACAGCGTGCCCACGAGCACCGTGATCGTGAACGCGGTGAGGAACAGGTTGTTCAGCAAGAACACGGATTCGCGCGATACGACGGCGTCGAGCGATCCCGTGGGACGCAGGCGCTCCGAGTTCCCCGCGACGAGCGCGAACGAGGCGACCAGGACGACCGCGATGAAGCCCAGGAAGTACATGCCGATGGGCCCTTCCGAGAAGGCATGCACCGACGAGAGCACGCCGCTCCGCGTCAGGAACGTCCCCAGGATCGTCAGCGCGAACGTGGCGACGATGAGGTTGAGGTTCCAGAGCTTGAGCAGACCCCGGCGCTCCTGGACCATCACCGAGTGCAGGAACGCGGTCGCGGTGAGCCACGGAATGAACGACGCATTCTCCACCGGATCCCACGCCCAGTAGCCGCCCCAGCCCAGGACCTCGTACGACCACCACATCCCGGCGACGATCGCGGCCGACAGGAACATCCAGGCGAGGAGTGTCCACCGCCTCGTCAGGCGGATCCAGCCCTCGTGCTCGATCTCTCCCGACAGCACGGCACCGATGGCGAACGCGAACGGCACCGACATGCCCACGTAGCCCAGGTACAGGAGGGGCGGGTGGATCGCCATCAGCGGGTGGTTCTGCAGCAGCGGATTGGGGCCCGGGCCATCCGGGGGCACGGGCGACACCAGCGTGAACGGGTTGGCGGGTCCGGCGAGCAGGATCAGGAAGAACACGCTGATGAGCATCAGCACGCCGCCGGCGTAGGGCACGAGCGTCCCTTCGCGGTGCCGGTTCTGGTAGACCACCAGCGCGGACAGCGACGTGAGCACGAAGATCCAGAACAGGATGGACCCTTCGAGCGCACCCCACAGCGAGATCACCGTGTAGAACAGCGGCGTCGCCCGGCTGCCCACCATGGCCACGTACTTCACGCTGAAGTCGTGCGCGACGAGGGCGTACACCATCGCCAGGGTGGCGATGGACACCAGCGCCCAGGTCGCGTAGAGGGCGACCTCACCGCTCCGCAGCAGGTCGGCGCGCTTCCGCCGCGCGCCGACGAGAAGCGCGAAGGCGGCGTAGAGCGCCACGCCTAACGCGACCAGCAGTGAACCGGCACCCAGCAGTCGCGTCACGTGCCGGCTCCCTTCTGCAGGGACTTGTACATCTCGCCGGGACGGCCGCCGTGCTCCGGTTTCCGGTACTCGTTCGAGTGCTTCACCATCAGGTTCGTCGACTCGAAGACGCCGGTGCGGTGGTACCGCCCCTCGACGACGACGCCCATGCCGTCCCGGAACATCTGCGGCGGCGCACCGCGGCTGTGGACGTTCACCGACTGGCCGCCGCTGTCCATCACCACGAAGCGCAGCTCGAGCTTGTTCGCGTCCCATTGCACGCTGCCGGGGGCGACCAGGCCGCCCAGCCGCACCGGCACGTCATAGGCCGACGGTCCTCGCGACAGCAGCTCCTGCGGGGTGAGGAAGAACACGACGTTCCGGTCGATCCCGCCGTACAGCAGGAACCCGAACGCGGCCACGATGACCACCACCGCCACCACCAGCGCCGATTTCCGGCGGCCTTGCACGCTGCTCATACCATCCTCCCGTCGCGCGACGCGTCATCGAGACGCCGCCGCGAATTCCTGAAGACCTGATGAAGCCGTATCGCGTACCCGATGAGCCCCACCCACATCACCACGTACGCGGCGATCACGAACCCGTTCGCATCCGACATGGTCACGCCCCTCCCAATGCTGCCCGTTCGGCCAGGTGCTCCGCCGAGCGCTCCATGCGCGCCGCGCGGTATCGCTTCACGATGAAGTATATGAGCACCAGCAGGATGGCGATGCCGTTGGTCCGCAGCCCCACTACGTATTCCGGATCGACCGTGCTGGGGCTTGACTGCATCTGGTGCAACGTCCGCCACCATTTCACCGACATGTACACGATCGGGACATTCAGCGCACCCAGCAGCCCCACCGCGGCGCTCCATTGCGCCCGGCGATCCGCGTCCTCCACGAAGGACCGCAGGGACAGGTAGCCCACAAAGACGAGGAACAGCACCGCCGTCGACGTCAGGCGGGGATCCCATGTCCACCAGACACCCCACGTCGGCCTCCCCCAGATCGAACCGAGCGCCAGCGTCAGGCCGGTGAACAGCGTCCCCACTTCGGCCGCCGACGCGGCCAGCAGGTCGTACTTCTCGTTCCCCTTCCACAGGTACATCAGGCTGGCGATCGCCACCACGAAGAACGCGAGGAAGGCGTTCCAGGCCGCCGGGACGTGCACGTACATGATCTTCTGCAGGTGCCCCATGTCGCGGTCCGGCGGACTCGTTAGGATGCCGAGCAGCTGGGCCGAGATGATGGCCACCAGGGCGATGACGCCGAACCAGTCGAACGGGCTGGTGGGCGCCGCCGTGGCGTCCATCTGCTCCCGTTCCAGTGAAGCAACGTGGCTCATGTCAGACCTCGATCACGTGATCGAACGCGAGGAACGACGCGACCAGGAAGATCACGTCAAAAGCGGCCAGCAACCGCACCCACGCCCCCGCGTCCTGCATCGGATTACCCGCCAGAAAAGATGACGACGCTTCCGCGGACGCGAGCAGCACGGGCACCAGCATCGGAAACAGCAACAGGGGAAGGAGGACTTCGCGGGCCCGGCTCCGGCTGGCCATCGAGGCGTAGAAGGTGCCCAGCGCCACGAAGCCAACACTGCCGAGCACCAGCACGCCCACCGCCGGAACCCAACCGGCCCCGGCCTTCACCTGAAAGAGCACGATCGCCACCGGCACTACGACCACTTCCATGAGCAGCACGAACAGCAGGTTCGCGACGAACTTGCCGGCGAAGATGGTCCACCGCGGCGCCGGGTACAGCAGCAGCGGTTCGAGTGCAGCGCCATCCAGCTCGAGCTGGTACGACCGGTTGAACGCGAGCACGCCGGCAAAGAGGATCGCGAGCCACAGCGCACCGGAGGCCGCGTTGCGCAACGCCTCGGCGTCCGGTCCCAGGGCAAAACCGAACAGCAGGAGGATCAGGATTCCCAGGAACGCGACGGCATTGAACCCCGCCTTGGATCGCCGCTCCGTGGTGAGGTCCTTCCAGATGATCGCGCGGACGCGGCGCAGGTCGTCTTTGAACGCCATCAGGTGGGAACCGTCGCAGAAACGAACTCCAGGGGCGGCGTTACCGGCATGGTGGCGATGACCACACCGCGCCCCAGCTCGATGATGCGGTCGAGGACGCGCTCGCCCTGTCGCCGGTCGTGCAACACTACCAGCGCCGACCCACCCCGCTGGCGCGCCTCCTCGATGACTTCATTGACCAGTTCGATGCCCTGGGGATCGAAATTGTTGTAGGGCTCATCGAGCAGGAGGACGCCCGGTGTTCCCAGAATCAGCCGGGCCAGCGCGAGTCGCCGCTGCATGCCGGCCGAAAAGCCGCGCACCCGCTCATGACGCGCCTGCGTGAGACCGACATGGTCGATTGCCCGCTCGATTCCTGATTCGGGGATGCCCAGCATCCGGGCCGCAAAAATGAGATTCTCATCGGCGGTCAGGTCGTCGTACAGGCCGGGCGCATGAGCCAGGAAGCCGATATGGCGCCTGACCTCGATCGCATCGCGGACCAGGTGATGGCCATACACCCAGCCTTCACCCGCTGACGGTCGCAGCGCGGTTGAGATTACCCGTAACAACGTACTCTTCCCGCTTCCGTTATGTCCCACAATGCCAACGACTTCACCCGGTTCGACTTCCAGCGTGACGCCACGGAGTGCCCACCGGGTTCCGAACCGGCGGGCGAGACCATGCAACTTCAGGGTCGGTTGAGGCGAGTTGATCACGCGGGATGGGCGGCTGTTGTCCGGACAAAGACTACAGTGGAATGCTGAAACGTATAGTCGAGATTATCCCAATGCCCGTGTCAGGGGTCGCCCGACACGGGCGTTGTTGACCAACGACTTAGCTTGGGCTCGACCGAACCTGACCACGACGTGACCGCACCCGTTCCCGCACCCGCTGCCAAGCCGCCCGACGAGGTGAAGCTTGCTCGTTCCTTTTATAAGGGACCCGATGGCGGAGTCACCCGGGATCTTTCCCTGAAGGAGCTGTCGGCGTGCGTCCGCGGTGGGTTGGGGCCGCTGTGGGTCGACATCGATACCTCAGTTCGTCCACAGCTGGCGCTGCTTGAGAAGGTTTTCGGTTTCCACCCGCTGGCGATCGAAGACGTGATGAACCCGCACGGACGCGCCAAGGTCGAGGCCTATGACGGCTACCTGTTCGTGGTACTTCGCGCCGTGCGCCTCGACGAGCAGACCTCGGATCCCTATGACCTGGAGACCGAGAACGTCCACTTCTTCATCAGCGAACACTTCCTGGTTACCGCGCACCATGGCCGGTCGCCGCTGGTGGATTCCGTCGCGGAACTCGCGGTCCGCAGCACGGACCTGATCGGACGCGGACCGGCTCGACTCGCGCACCTGGTGATGGACGCCGCGGTCGACTCGTTCTTTCCCGTGCTCGACCGGATCGACGACTTCATCGATTCGCTCGAGGAGCGGGTGTTCCAGCAGTTCAGCGAGGAAGCGCTGCGCGACATTTTCTCGGTCAAGCGGATGGTCCTGTCGCTGAGGCGCTACCTCGCGCCCGAGCGGGAGATCTTCAACGTCCTGACGAACCGGCCGTCGCCGTACCTGCTGCCGGACATCCAGCTGTATTACCGCGACATCTACGACCACGTCCTGAGGATCAACGACGCACTCGACACCTATCGCGACCTCCTCAGCAGCACGATGGAGAGTTACCTGTCGCAGGTCTCGAACCGGCTGGGCAAGGTCACGCAGGGGCTCACCGTGGTGGCGACGATGTCGGTCCCCTTCGTGGTCGTCAGCGGCATGTGGGGGATGAACTTCGAACGGCTCCCGTTCGACCGGCATCCCTGGGGTTTCGAGATCATGGTCCTGGTGCAGCTCGCGTTAGGCATCGGGCTGCTGATGATGCTGCGGAGGATGAAGCTGTTCTAGGGTGGGGAGGGTGAGGAGGGTGGTCCCCACCCTAGGGTACCGGACCCCTCCACGCCGCCAACGCCAACTCCAGCACGAGAGCCAGCAACGCGATGGTCAGCGGCCACCGATACAGTTCGGAATAGCGGGTGTAGACCTTCATCCGCACCGGAGTACGCTCGAGTCGATCGATCTCCGCCGTAATGCGGTCGAGCGCTTCCGCATCGCGGGCCCGGAAATACCGCCCACCGGTTCGCTGCGCCACTTCCGTCAGCAGCGCGTCGTCGATCTCCACCGGTCGATTCTCGTAGCGGAGGCCGAAGACGCCACGACCGACCGGCACCGGGGCCATGCCTTCGGTACCGACACCGATCGCATAGATCTTCACCCCGATCGCCGCCGCTGCCTGTGACGCGGTGCGCGGATCGATGGCGCCGCGGTTGTTCACGCCATCCGTCAGCAGAACGATGACGCGCGATCGTCCGGGAGCGCCCCGCAGGCGATTCGCCGAGGTCGCGATGGCGGTGCCGATCGCGGTGCCGTCATCGAGCTGGCCCGGCTGGAGGTTATCCACGGCCGCGAGCACGACCGGGTAATCCGTGGTGAGCGGGACCTGGGTCAGTGCTTCGCCCGAGAATGCCACGACGCCGATCCGGTCGCTGTTCCGCCTCGTGATGAACTGCTTGACCTTCTCTCGCGCCACCTCGAGCCGGTTCTGTGGCTGAAAGTCTTCCGCCAGCATGGAACTGGAGATGTCGAAGGCGATGACGATGTTGATGCCTTCCGTGTTCGACTGCGCGGCGCGCCCCGCCGCACGAGGTCTCGCCAGCGCCACAACGAGGCCCGCGATCGCCAGGCTCCGCAGGACAATGAGCGTCCGCGTGACCCCGCGACCCGCGTGCGGCAGGCGCGCCAGCAGCGCCGTTCGGGAGAACGTGATTGCGCCCCCGGGCCGCTTCCGCCGCCACCACCACCAGAACGGGAGGACGAGCAGCAGCAGCAGCGCGAGCGGCGTATGGAAATCGATGACCGGCAGTCGAGGGACGTAGGAAAGCAGCTCGTCGAGCATGGCAATGGGTCGGGGACCCCGGTCGGCAACCGGTCGGGACTCAAGATCGACACGCGGCTGACCTGACGGAAGTCAAACGGTACCAAGCGTTTCATCCGGGGTCGCATCCGCAACGCCCCAGGGTCTGGCGCGTCTCTCTCGCGGGCAGCGATTTTCAACCTCCCTCCCCACCCATCCCAGCCCCCCTCCCGTCCCCCGCGCGATGCCCAATCAACGACGCCGAGTCGTCGCGGTAGCGGCCGCGGTTGCGTTGACCGTGGGGTCGGGAATGCTCGTGGGCGGAGCCCTGGTCGAGCAATGGACGCTCACCCTCGCTGGTGCGCTCCTCCTCGTGGGCGGGACCGCAGTTCTCACCCTGGTGCTCGGGACTGTCGCGTCCAGCGATCGTACCCACGCGAACTCCGCGCTGGCGCCATTCGAAGTGCCGCTCTTCGAGCGTCTCTCTGATCCGGTCCTGCTCGTGGATCGTGACGGGACGGTGCTGCGGGCCAGCGCATCGACCGCGCGCACACTGGGGCACGTACCGGCGACGCTTGCGGGGCGACCGCTGGGACGGTTGATGCATGAGGACGATGCGGCGTCGCTCGACCCGTTCCTGCGGGACATCGTCGACGGCGCTGAACCCGGTGCCGCTCCGCGCTGGCGGATGCGTCGAGCCGATGGCGGATGGCACGCCTTCCGCGCCGCCGCTACGAGCCTGCTCGATGAACCAGCCATCGGTGGCGTTGCGATCGTGCTGCGTGACGACGTCGCGGTCGGCACGATGGCGGATCCGCCTTCGGATCCACCGCTGACCGACGCGCTGACGGGTCTCGCCAATCGCGCGCTGTTTCGTGACCGGGTCGAGCACGCGCTCGCCCGCGCCAACCGCATGCAGCTGCCGCTGTCGGTGGTGCTGCTGGAGTTCGACGACTTTCGCGCCGGGAGTGTCCGTGCCACTTACGAGGAGCTCGAGTTGCTCCTTGCCGCCGCGGCAACACGCATCAGGACGTGTCTCCGCGCGTCGGATTCGGCGGCTCGGCTCGAGGGGACCCGCTTTGGCATCCTGCTCGAGGACATGACCGAGGAGCGGCACTTCGCCCGGGTGAGCGAGCGCCTGGCGATGCTGTTCACCTCACCGCTCACCGCCCGCGACCGGGAGTTCATCGCCAGCGGCAACATCGGCGTTGCCAGCGCCGTGCCCGAGGACGGCGTCGAGGAACTCTTGCGAAACGCGGATGTCGCGTTGCGCGCGGCCCGGTACCGGGGGCGCGGCACGGTCGAACTGTACGATCCCCTCCAGCACGCGCCGGCGCTCGGTCACCGGAACCTGCACGAGGACCTGCGGCGCGCCCTCGCCGAGGGCCAGCTGTCGATCGTCTACCAGCCGATCGTGATCCTGCGCAACCGCCGCATCGCCGGCGTTGAGGCCCTGGTCCGCTGGCAGCACCCCGATCGCGGGATCATCCCGGCCGCCGCGTTCATTCCCGCTGCCGATGAATCTGGCCTCATCGTCCCGTTAGGCCAGTGGGTGGTCCATGCGGCGTGCGCGCAGCTCGCGCGCTGGCAGTCCGAGCTGGGCCCGGGGCGCGCGCTCACGCTCACCGTCAACGTCACGGCGCGCCAGCTGCTGGCGCCGACGTTCGTCGCTGACGTGCGGAACGCCATTGCCGACGCGGGAATCGACCCGACGCGGCTGGTGCTCGAGATCACCGAACAGGCGCTGGCCCGCAACGTCACCGACACGCTGCGCCGTGTCCGGGAGGTGCGCGCGCTGGGCGTGCGGTTCGCCATCGACGACTTCGGGTCCCGCAGCGCGACGCTCGGCGACCCGGCCGACATCCCGGTCGACATCCTCAAGATCGACCGGAACTACATCAGCCAGTTGATGCGCCGTCCCGAAGACCACGCGGCGACGCGGGCCATCGTGGCGTTAGGCAGGCTGAAGCAGCTCCGCACCGTCGCCGCCGGCATCG
>DAIUET010000043.1:0-14503 GCA_036845045.1 Gemmatimonadaceae bacterium
GCGATTACACGGTGGAGGTCTGGCTCGACGGACAGTCCGCCGGCACGCGCACGCTCACCGTCAGACGTTAGGAACGGCCGTCACGGCCCTGCGCGCCGTCCGCTCTGGCGGGCGGCGCGCGTCGTTTGCGCCTAACGCGTAGCACTCCCGCTCGCCGCCCGGTGCCACGCCCAGGTCGCTGCGTCCCGTGCTGAGTCGGCCAGCCGGCATGCGCCTCACGGGGAATGAGCCGTCATCCCATCGGGAAAAGGACAAATCGCCACTCGCGACGACTGTCTCCTGTGGGCCCTTCGCGGGTACCTCTTCATGACTCAATCCCCGAGCAGGGAGGATCCGCGATGATAACGAACTCTGCATTCCGGACTGCGGCGACGCTGATGTTCGCTGGCGCGGCGGTGTTCGTGCCACTCTCACCGGCCGCCGAAGCGCAGGTGAGCATCAAGCGCTCGCCGTCGGGCTTCAACCTGTTTTCCGTGCAGCAGGACGTGGACCTGGGACGGCAATCCGCCGCCGAGGTCGAGAAACAGGTGCCGCTGCTGAATGACGCCCGCACGAATACGTACCTGAACCGCATCGTTCAGCGGCTGGCCGCCCAGACACCGGGCACGAAGTATCCGTATACGATCAAGGCCGTCAACGCGACGGACATCAATGCGTTCGCCCTGCCGGGTGGACCGATGTATGTCCATCGCGGGCTCATTACGGCGGCCCGGAACGAGGCGGAACTGGCGAGTGTCCTCGCCCACGAGATGTCGCACGTCGTGCTGCGCCACGGCACCGAGCAGGCCTCGAAGGCCTACCTGGGCCAGGCGGGTCTCAGCCTCCTGGGAGGGCTCGTCGGGAAGCGTGGCAGCACCTCCTCACAGATCATCAACGCAGTCGGTGGGTTCGGGCTGAACGCGGCGTTCCTGAAGTTCAGCCGCTCGGACGAGTATGAAGCCGACGCGTTAGGCGCTGAGCTGATGGCGAAGGCCGGGTATGCGCCGGAAGCCATGGCCACGATGTTCGCCATGTTGCGCGCCGAGCAGGGACGCGACCCCGGCAAGCTGGAACGGTTCTTCAGCAGCCACCCACCGCCGGCCGACCGCGAAGCCCGCATCCGCACGATCGCCTCGTCGCTTGGCGCCGGGGGATCGCTCCAGGTCGTCGGCGGTTTCCCGACGATCCAGTCACGACTCGGCGGCGTGGCCGTGGCAGGGACAGTGAACCAGCCGACCTACACCACGTCCACGGGCACGGTAGTGACGCCGAATGAAACGGTCACCCTGAACATTCCGGCCCCGTCGAGTACGTTCTCGCGGTTCCGGCATGGGAACGGGTTCTTCACGGTGGATCACCCGAGCAACTGGCGGACGTACCAGTCTGGCCTGGCCGTTTCGATCGCGCCCGAAGGTGGCGTGGTGGAGCTGAGCAACGGCCAGCCCAACCTGCTGTACGGCGTCATCGTGAACCACTATGCCCCGTTCGAGGGGGCGGATGACCGCTGGAACTCCAGCCTGCAACGGAGCTACACCCCGTTCGAGGACCGGACGCGGCCGCCGCGCGCATTCCTCGAGGACGCCACCGACGACCTCGTGCGGCAACTGATCAGCGCGAACACGTACCTGACTGCCGTCAGTGGCTCGGTGCGGTCCGAAGTGATCGACGGGGCGCAGGGGTATTCGGTGCTCCTGAACGGGCGTTCACCGGTAACCGGTGAGGACGAACGCGTCACGCTGTACACGCGCGGCCTCCCCGACAGCCACGTGATTTACATGGTCTGTATATCACCGGCGCGCGAATCGAGTGTGATGGACCCGACCTGTGCGCGCATGATTCGCACGCTGCAGGTCAATGACGGTGCCGCGCATCCGCCGACAAATAGAAGGGATTAGGGAACAGGGAAGAAGGAACAGGGAAGAGGGGAATAGAGAGCGGCGGGCGACGAGCTTACGGTAGCATCTCGTCGTCCGTCGCTCTGCGCTCATCCCTGAGCAGTAGCAGCATCGCCACGATCCCGATCTCCACGACCGCGTCGGCGAGATAGATCGGGGAGATGCGACCGGTGAGCGAATACCAGACGTCGATGATCGTGAACGCCATCGCGCTGCTGATCGCGAGCCCGAGGATCTCGGCGGTCTGCCTGGCGCGCTGCGCGGCCAGGTAGAGCGTTCCGCCGATCACGGCCGCCAGCAGACCGACCATCTTCACGAGCCAGTCATCCACCTTGGGACCGGTCACCGCCTCGAAGCTGGCCATGTGGACGATCGGCCAGAGTCCGGTCACGACGAAGTACGATCCCTGGGCGCGAAGGATGTGCCGGCGGTTCATCGATCGGTTCCCCGGAGACCCGTGTGTGCCGTCGGGTCAGGCGCCCCGTAGACGTCCGTACTGAGGTATCGCAACCCGGAGTCCACGATGAGCGTCGCGACGGTCGCCGTGGGACCGAGGTGCTGCGCCACGCGGATCGCGGCCACCACGTTGGCGCCTGACGAGGTCCCGGCGAAGACCCCCTCCTCGCGCGCGAGGCGCCGGGCCATCGCCTTGGCCTCCTCAGTGGACACGGTCTGGATGTCACTGACCAGCTCTGGTTGCCACCGTGGGGGAATGAAGCCGATCCCGATCCCCTCTATGCGGTGGGAGCCCGATGGTCCACCGGACAGGACGGCCGACTCGGTGGGTTCGACGGCGACGATCCGGATCTTCTCGTTATGGCGCCACAGCGCGCGCGTCACCCCGTGAATCGAGTGGGCCGTGCTCACCGAATGCACAAACGCCTCGACATGACCCGCCGTCTGTTGCCACAGTTCCTCGCCCAGCGGCAGATACCCGTCGCTGGCGTCGGAGTTGTTGAGCTGGTCGCAGTACCAGTGGTCGGGTCGCCGGCTGATCTCGTCAGCCACGGCGATCATCGACCGCACGAGGCGCTGGTTGATCCCGCCACCCTGGCTCGGGACATCGGTGATACGGGCGCCGAAGGCCTGCATGGTCCGTCGTTTCTCGTCGCTGAAGGCGTCCGAGTAGACGATTTCTATCGGATAACCCTTCGCGGCGGACACGAACGCGAGCGAGATGCCGGTGGTGCCCGCGGTATACTCGACCACGGTGCCGCCCGGCCGCAGCCGTCCGGCCCGCTCTGCGCCCTCGATGGCGGCCTTCGCCATCCGGTCCTTCATGCTGCCCGTGGGATTCGCCCATTCCAGCTTGGCGACCAGGCGCGCCGATCCCGGGGGAACGACGTTGGTGAGCTCGACGAGCGGTGTGTTGCCGATACCGCCCAGGACGTTCTGCATGGAATGGCGTTCCGTGGATGCCTAACGCGAATTGCGGCGGTGGATCGTCGCCTTGCAACGATGGCTGGTGGCGGGACCGCGCGCCAGCCCTGTCGAGTCCGGCGACGTATCGCACGGGAACCGCCGTCCTCTGGCTGGGTCCAAGGAACACCCTTCATCCGCGGAGCGGAGAACATGGACAAGCCAGAGCCAAAGGAGACGAAAGGCGTACCATGGGCCGACCATAACGAGACCGAGTCGACCCCACCGGATACACGCCGTGAGGAATATGGGGAGGAGCCGGGTGAGAACGCCGACGAGCGGGCGGCAGAGGGGACCACGGAGCGCGATGACCCGGAGACGGACAGCCGCAGCACGGACAGCGGGGAAAAGGACTCCCGGAACGACGTCCTGAACGAAGACTACGACTGAACTTTGCCGCGGGGACGGAAAGGGCGTCGCGAGGCTGTTCCCTCGACGACGCCCTTGCTGTTTCTCCGGAGAACCGGACCGCCGGCTTTACGCGGGGAAGCCTTCGTCCCGCGCCGCCTGACGTACCTCCCGGGCGGCATCGCGGACGACGTTCTGCACTTCCGGCAGCGCGCGCTCGACGATGTTTTCGACCTTCTCCGTCGTGTCGGCGAGCCGCTCCCGGGTCTTGTCCACCAGCTTGTCCCGGGCGTCCCCCATGAGCGCCGCTTCCTTCCTCGTTGACGGCACTGACAGGCCGATCGCGAGCCCGAGGGCGAGCGCGACGGCCCCGATCCCTATGGGGGTTTCCTCGAACTGGTTCTCGACTCTGCGAGCCGTGGTGCGCGCCCGCTGTTGCACCTGGTGCATCGTGAGGTCGGCCCGCTCCGCGACACGATCGCCAGTCGCTCTCGCGCGCTCAACGACGCGCTGGGTCGCTTCCTGCGCCTTGTCCGTCAGGTCGGCCGCCTTTTCCTTCAGGTCCTGTGCCTTCTCCGCGACGTTGTCGGCGACGTTGCGCACGCCGGCGCGGATCCCCGTGGCCTGATACGACTCGTCGGGGATCGCGAACTCGTCAGGATCCCCGTTCGTGAACCGCGGGGTCGACCGCTGATCGCGGCTGCTCAGGATGAGCCAGCCGAGGCCCGCCGCCGCCATCGCGGCGGGGAGTGGATTTTCGCGGATGGTCTGCGCGAGACCGCGGCTCGTCTCGGCGATCCGCTCCCTGGTGTTGGTCGCCATGTGCTGAACCTTCCCGATGGTGGCCTCTCGCACGCTGTCCTTGACGCGCTGCTTGAGGTTCGATGGATTGAGTTGAGCGCCCAGCGCTTCGACTGTCTCGCCAAGCCGCTCGCGAGTCCTTTCGATCTCGGCACGGATCTCCGACGGCGAATGCTCCTGCGCTTCGTCTCCGTCAACGGCCCGCGCGAATTCGTCCGGCGTGATCATAGGGGCTCCTGCCATGTCCCCGGCTCGGGGATCGGACGGGCCGGCTCGACGGATATCGGCGCGGGGATCTCGCGATCCATGTACTGACGCTCGATCCCCTCATCGTCGCGGCGTGACACGTTCCGTGAGCTCTTCAGGAACCGTGCCGCCAGCAGTCCCGCGGCGAAGGCGGAGCCGATGAACACGGCCGGCCTGCGCCTGGCGAAGTCCTCGACCTGGTCGACGACCTCACGCAGATCGGCGTTCTGGACGTAGTTCGCCGCGCGCTCCACCTGCCTCGCCGCCCGTTCGACGTATTCGCTGGCCAGGTCCTGTTGCTCGTCGCGCAGCTGCATCCCCGAATTGAGCAGCGAGGTCGCGACGCTGGTGAGCGTGACCGCAGCCTCCTGCTTGCCGCGGTCGAGGCGGGTCTGGGCCTGCGACTGCGCCTGCGTCGCGACCTGCCGCGCGCCGCGCGTGGCCTTCCGGCCCAGGTCGGCGGCCTGCTCCTTGAGCGTTGGTGGTGCGCCGCTCGCGCGTCCCGGGCTTTCGCCCTGTCCCGGGGTCAGGTCCCGTGATCCCTCATTCCCACCGGTATTTCGCGTGGCCATTGTTTCCTCCGCGTTAGGCGGTCAGTTCGCGCTTGAACGCGCGAAGTTCTTCCTTTCCCCAGCGGGCGTCTTCACCGAGCGAGGCAGCCGTGCGCTGCAGGCCCACTTTCCCCTGGTTGAGCTTTGTCTTCCCCTGCCGTGCCAGGGCCAGCGCCGCGCCCAGCAGGATCACGCCAACGATCAGGGCGCTGGCCCAGTACGAGTTGATCGCATCGCCAAGCGCAATCACGACGAAGGCGGTCAGGGCGATCGCTCCCGGAATCGCGAGTGCGGCCGCGATCGCCAGCTTCACCGCCATCTCCTTCACCTCGCTGACGGACTCCTTCATTTCCGCCTTCGCCAGCGTCATCTCCTGGCGCACCAGCAACGAGGCGTCCGAGGTCATGCGCTTGAAAAGATCGCCGATCGATGCATCGTCGAGCGGTTCGGCGACCAGATGCCGTCCGTCACCGTCGCGCATCACGATGCGGCGTGCGTTCTCCCTCTGCATGCGTTCCATATCCGATCGCCCTCCCTCGAAATTCGAATGACGGTAGCGGGCCGTGCGGTCGCCGCCGCCGGCAGCCCAGCCATTCACCATGCCGCGCGCGCCAGCTCTGGTCCCGGCGCGAACAGTCGCGTCGTCCGGTTGATCGCGGCGCACGTTCCTGAGCCGGGACCGCATTCTCCAGGTCAAACCCGCGGCGGGTGAAGCACTCCAACGGCCGCTGCAATGGTTCAGAACGCACTGCAGTCACGCCGAACACGGAGGCCATTGCGATACACTGATGGATCGCACTGTGATCCGCGCTGCCCGAGCGCGCTCCAATATGCCTAACGGCAGTTCCCCCTGCCACAGTTTTCCCTGACGCTCGAGCGCGTTAGCGCGAGGCATCCTGGGCCATAGGCGCGGACTTCCTCCGCCATCGGCGCGGTTCGTGCCCTGCGACCGGCCCGGCCGGAACCTGCACCCCCGGGGCCGAAGCGTCGTCAACCGCACCGCGGCGACCACCTTCGTCACGTGCCGGGCGCGCCCGCCGTCAGCAGGAATCCTCGCGTGACTCCGCTCACTCGGGCGGCGTCTCCTACAGAGCCTCGGAGGCGCCACCGGACATGCCCCGCAAGTCCAGCAAACAGACGACATCGAAGCGTACGGGCACCACGGCGCGGACGCCGCGTGCGTCCGCGCCCGCGCACTGGTTGCAGGCGGTGTTCGAGCACTCCGCCCTCGGTATCGCCCGACTCGATCGTACCGCGCACATCCTCGATGCCAATATCGCGTTCGAACGCTTCTTCGGGCGCGGATTGCGGGAACTCGCGGGACGCCCGGTGCGGGAGTTCGCCATTGCCGAGGACGTCGATGCGATCCTGACGATCGTCTCGGAGGTGAGCGCGGGCAACGGTTCCAGCTCCGCGCGTGAACTGCGATTCGTCAGGCCCGACGGCAAGCTGGTCTGGGGATCGATCGTCCTGTCGCGTGCTGGAGACAGGCGCCAGCATGGCATGATCGCGGTCGTCCAGGATGTCTCGGAACGAAAGGCGCTCGAGGCGGAACTGCTGCACCAGGCGTTCCATGATTCATTGACCGGGCTGGCGAATCGTTCGCTCTTTCGTGACCGTCTCGATCACGCGATCGCCCACAGTGCCCGCGACCCGGAACGGATCGGGGTGCTGTTCATCGACCTCGATGACTTCAAGGCCATCAACGACACGCAGGGACATGCGGCAGGTGACCGAGTACTCCAGCGCGTCGCCAGCACGCTGCTCAATGCCACGCGCGGCTGTGATACCGTGGCCCGACTGGGTGGCGACGAGTTCGCGGTCCTCCTGGAGCGCGTCAACCAGGAAGAGGGGCCGGAGGTGGCGGCTCAACGGATCGTGAACGCCCTGGCGCGGCCGATCGAGGCGTTGCCCGAGCGGATGGTGACCGTCGGGGCGAGCATCGGTATCGCGCTGCGGGCCTCCGAGGAGCGCGACGAGCTGTTGCGCAACGCCGACGTGGCGCTCTACGAGGCGAAGACCCGGGCCCGCGGTCGCTGGGTCATGTACGACCCGGCGATGCACGCGGCGCTGGTCGACAAGGTGTCGCTCGAGGCCGACCTCCGGGCCGCGATCGAACGCTGCCAGCTGTCCCATCGCCCCGGACTCGAGAAGACGGGCCGGTTCCCGCGATTCGGGGGTGCGCCGGCGCAGGAGCAGATCAGTCTGGCCTACCAGCCGATTGTGGACATGAGCACGGGAAACCTTGCGGGTTTCGAGGCGTTGCTCCGGTGGGCGCACCCCACGCGCGGCCTGATCGCCCCGTCGACGTTTGTGCCCGTGGCCGAGGAGTCCGGCCTGGTGCTCGCGTTAGGTCGCTGGGCCCTGCGGACCGCGTGTGCCCAGGCCAGCCTCTGGAACGCCGCGCGTCCTGAGCAACCGATCTCCGTCACGGTCAACCTGTCCGGCCGCCAGTTGCAGGACGAGGCGCTGGCGCTGGACGTCGACGCGGCGCTCCGTGAAAGCGGTCTCTCCCCGTCACGGCTTATCCTGGAAATGACGGAGTCGGTCATCATGCACGAGTCATCGACGGCACGCGCCCGCCTGCACGAACTCAAGCAGCTGGGCGTTCGGATCGCGATCGATGATTTCGGCACCGGGTACTCCTCGCTCTCGCACCTGCAGCAGTTCCCGGTCGACATCCTCAAGATCGACCGCTCGTTCCTGCACCGGATGCACCAGGGGTCGCAGGATGCCGCCCTCGTGCGCACCATCATCGCGCTCGCAAAACTGCTTTCGCTGCGGACCATCGCCGAAGGCGTTGAGGACACGGAACAGCAGCAGCAGCTGCAGGAACTGGGATGTGACTCGGCGCAGGGATTCCTGTTCGGGCGCCCGATGACGGTCGAGGAGATCGACGCCTTCCTCGCGTCGGGCCGTTCCGCGGTACAGATGGCGGCCTCGCAGTCGCTCTGAACGCTCCCTCCTGCAGGAGACGCGCGTGAAACATGATTGCTCATGTCGGTCGCGCGACCACGAACCGTCGGTTCAGGCGGCGTGCGATCCGCGCAGGCCGATCGCAACCAGCGGATAGGACGGCCGGAGCACGTCCAGGACCCGGGTCACCTCCTCATAGGAGGGCATGGTGCCGAAAGTGGCGTCGATCGATTTCGGCTCGATCGACAGCACCATCACCGCGCAGGCCAACGTGCCCTCACTCGCGCCGATCTGGAACTTGAGCAGGTCACGTTCATAATTCGGCCGGAAGCCGATCTCGAAAAACACTGCCCGGTTCGAGCGCTCGTGAATCAGGCCGAAATCGGCATGTTCACCGAGCGAGCGTGAGTAGCTGAGGAACTGCCGGTTCCGGGTGGGGCGCACACCATCCTTCTGGAGCGCCTTCTCGAGATATCCCTTGATGTCCTCCGCAAGGTCGGACCCGTAGCCGCGTCCGGCCGCGGGCGCGACCGGGCAGATGTAGCCTCGAAAGGCACCGACCACGTCGTCGAGCGAGAGACCGAGCGCGGTGAGCGCCGACGCAACGGCGGCGGCGCCGGGAAATTCACGATGTCGGACTTCACTGATGCAATACGGCATGGTTTCGCCCGGGAGATGCTGGCGGCAGGCCGGACCTGATCGCGCGTCTCCGCGGCGTCAGGCGCCGGCGCGGTCGTCGCGGTCCATACGCTCCCGCAGCTTCCGGTAGCCGTCCCTGATTTCCTTCATCCAGCCGTCCGTCTTTTCCTTCGCATCCTCGAGGATGTCGTCGATCTCGTCCTCGGCCTTGTCGGCCCAGGTCGCGGCTCGGGCCTTCACCTCGTCGAGTTTCCGGTCCAGTTCGGCGAGTTCATCCCGCAACTCCGCCTTGCCGAGCGCCGCCTTCACGCGCAGTTCGTCGCGGTCCTGCTGGAGTTCGCGGACAAGCTCGTCGACTCGCTCCCGCCACGTACCCATATGCCGATCCTTGGTGAAGTTCACGGGAGACTTAGTGCGGGCAATCGGGTGGCGGAAGACCGTCAGGGAGCGGGATTCGCTGGACGGCCGGATCAGGCCCGGCCGAACAACAGCCAGGACATGAGCGACGCGCTGCCGAGGATGAGCAGTGCGAGGACGAGGAACAGCGAACCGCCAAGGAGCACGACGAAAAGGCGGTCGCCCCGCCGCGCGCCGGCGGGATTCACCGCATGCCGTTCGAGCAGCGCCACGTTCCGGAGGTTCGCCTTCCATCCGAAGTCGAACAGGTCGCCCAGCAACGGGACCGCGCCGATGAGGAAATCCAGCGCAATGTTGGAGGCGATCCGTACCAGGGTGGCCCGTGGGACTCCGCGGCGAATGCCTTCGGCGAAGAGCCCGGTCGCCAGCAGCGCCCCGGCCGCGTCCCCCAACCCGGGCACGAGGCCGAGGATCGGATCCAACCCGATCCGGAACCGCGTGCCCGGGACGCGAAAGCCGCCGTCGAGCCAGCCCGCGTAACGCCGCAGCCGATCGAGTCGCTCCGGGTGTGTCTCCACGGCGTCGCGGCGCGGCAACCTAACGCCGGCGAAACACGGGTCCCGCGGCACGCGCCGCGCCACGCTGCTGCAAGCGTGTCCCGGTGATGGTCAACATGATGGTACCGCGGCGTGGAAGACGAGCGAATAAGTGCGCTGCGCCGGGAATCGCGCAAGCAAAGCGATCGTGGAAGCAACGCGGACGGTCGTGACCGGCATCCATGCGCCCGTGAAGTCGGACGATGCTGCTGACTGCGCCAGCGCGCTCACCGGTCAAATGTGGTGTATACAGTGCCCGCTGACCGTTACCGTCTGCGCAGGCAATGCACACCGTGCCCATTGGAAGCGATGCCGGTTGCCGAGTCCTCCACCACGACGCATGTGCTCGCCATCGCCCTTGGCCTGGGGCTCGCGGCCGCAGCCGGCTTTCGCGTTTTCGTCCCCCTCCTGACCGCCGGAGTCGCCGCGAACGCGGGCTACCTGGATCTGTCCGGCGGGTTCGACTGGCTGTCGTCGACGCCGGCGCTTGTCGCGTTAGGCACCGCGACGCTGCTGGAAGTCGGGGCGTACTATGTGCCGTGGCTCGACAATACGCTGGATGCGCTCGCCTCTCCGGCAGCCGTGGCCGCGGGCATCGTGGCCAGCGCGGCGGTGATCACGGACGTTCCGCCGATGGTCCGGTGGCTGGTGGCCATCGTCGGCGGCGGGGGTGTCGCCGGCATCATTCAGAGCGCCACGGTCGTCGCGAGGCTCAAGTCGTCGACTCTGACGGGCGGGTTCGGCAATCCCGTGATTGCCACGCTGGAACTGCTGGGCGCGGCGATCGCCGCGCTGCTGGCGCTCTTCCTGCCGTTGATCGCGCTCGCCGCACTCATCGTGCTCTGTGTCGCAATCCTCGTTGCGTGGAGGCGGCTGCTGGCGGGCCGGCGCCGCCTTTTCGTTCCCCCGCCCGCATCTCACACCTCAGGACAGGAAACAATGGGACTCATATGGGCAGCAATCATCGGTCTGATCGTTGGTGCACTCGCGAAGTTCGTCATGCCCGGGCGTGACCCCGGTGGCATCGTGGTGACCATGCTGATCGGCATCGCCGGCGCGCTTGTGGCGGGATTCCTCGGCCGGGCTGTCGGCTGGTATGAGCCGGGCGAAGGTGCAGGGTTGATCGCATCGATCCTTGGCGCCGTGTTGCTGCTCTGGTTGTACCGGCGCTTCGCCGGCGGACGCGCCCCGTTGACGCGCTGACCGCGCGCGCCCTCCAGGGCCCGAGCGCCGCGCCGGTCACAATCGGCGCGGCCTCCGGGTGCCACCGGTGCGAGACGCACCTCACGGGAGCGCGAAGGTCGCGATCACCGGTCCGTGATCGCTCGTCCCGAATTCGCGAAGCACGACGCACGACAGCGTGCGCTCGGCGATCGCCCGGCTGGCGAGGATGAGGTCGAGCCGCCAGCCGATGTTGCGGGCACGAAGGTTCCGCCACGGCGCCCACCAGGTATAGAGCCACGGGTTGTCGGGCTCCAGCCGGCGGTGGACGTCGACCAGTCCGCGGCTGATGATCCGCTCGAGCAGCGCCCGTTCGTCGGGACGCTGGCCGATGACATTCGGCTTCCGTTCCCTGGGATGCACGTCCAGGTCGGTCCGCGCCACGTTCATGTCGCCGCAGAGGATGAGCGGTTGTCCGGCTGCCTCGTGTTCGGCGGCGAAGGCATCGAGCGCCTCGAGAAACCGCAGCTTGGCGGCGAAATCCTTCCCGCCGTTAGGCACGTAGATCGACGCCACCGTGAGTCGGGACAGGCGCGCCGTGACGATCCGGTTTTCGTAGTCGAAGGGCGGGTGCTGGAAGTCCGGCGCGTCGGAGGATCCGTCCGCGCGGATGTGAAGCGCCACGCCGGAGTACCCCTTCGCGCCATGCCAGTAGCAGGCATACCCCTCGATGTCGCAGAGCCACATGGGCAACTGGTCGATCGAGGCCTTGATCTCCTGGAGGCAGAGCACGTCGGGCCGTTCCGTCGCGATGAACTCCCGCAGCTGCGCCTCGCGGGCGCGCACGCCGTTCACGTTCCACGTCGCGATCTTCACCGCCGTGCACCACCCGTCATGGCCGTTCCAGATCCCGGGTTTCCAATGCTGGACTCCGCCCACCCGACCGATTCGATGATGTCTGACGAGACTGAGGGCTGGCTTGCGACCGCGCAACTCCCGCGACGCGCCGATCCGGAGCCCGCCATGTCTCGCCAAAGTCTGCTGACGGGAAGCAGCTTCCTGTCCCGGGATTGAACCGGCACCCCTGAGCGCATGTCGACCCTCACCACCATTCGAAGAAATCCATCGGCCGCCCTGCTGGGGGTGCAACTCCTCGGGCTCCTGCTGTACCCGCTGATGGAGTCGTCACCCAGCGGCCGGGCCCTCTTTGGCGCGTTCGGCCTCGTCGTACTCGCCGCCGCCCTCTGGGTCGTGCGCCGGAGTCCCTGGCTGAACTGGCTCGGAGGACTGCTCGCCTTCCCCGTCGTGATCCTGTCGGTCGTCACCGCTCTCTCGCCCCGTTCCGACCTTGTGGTCTGGACGGCGGCCCTCGAGGCGGCGTTCTACTTCTACGCCACGGGGAGCCTCATCGCCTACATGCTCCAGGACTGGATCGCGACCAACGATGAGCTGTTTGCCGCCGGCGCCACGTTCACCTTGCTCGCCTGGGCCTTCGCCTACGTGTACGTCGTCTGCCAGGCACTCATCCCGGGCAGTTTCGCGATGGGCGGCGACGGCGGGGCGGTGCGTACCTGGATCGAGCTTCTCTACCTCAGTGTGGCAGTGCTCTCGAGTGTCGGGTTGAGCGACATCGTTCCCGCGACGCCCATGGCGCGGGGTCTCGTTATGCTCGAATCGTTCGTCGGCGTGATGTACATCGCGCTCGTCGTGTCACGCCTGATCAGCATGACGGTGGCGGCGCGCCGGGGCAGTTCCGACGCATGATCACCAGGATGTCACGAAATGCCTGACCGCCGGCAGGTGCCCGACCGCCTGCGACTCCGCCCGGCGGAAGTCCTGGCGATCGTTGCCGGCTGGACATTCCTCGGCGCGCTGGCGGCGGCGGGGCGCGTGCTCGATCCCCGCGTGCCCCTCCTGCGGCCCGACGTCAACACCGCGCTCATTGCCCTGTCGTTCATCGAGTACGCGATCTGGGGTCTGCTGACGATTCCCATCATCTGGGTGGCAGCGCGAGTGGATGCCGCCGAGAGCATTCGGCTCCGGCGTATCCAGGGCCGCGCGATCCTGATCGCCCTCGGCCTCGGGCTCGCCGTCGCGGTGGACACCGCGCTCCGCCTCATCAGGAGCGAGCTCCTGCCATCGCCCGGATCCCCGGCGGCTGCGGCCTTCCGCTCGACCGGACCGATCGAGGGGCTCCTCTCGTTCCAGTTCCTGGACGACTTCATGATCTACCTGCTGGTGCTGGGTACGGGCCTCACGCGCAATTACTTCATCCGGTATCGCGACCGCCTGACCGAAACCCGCCGGCTGCAGGCCGAAGCCGCCGACCTGCGCGCGCAACTTGCCGAGGCCCGGCTGGCGGCGCTTCGCTCGCGCCTCAATCCGCACTTCCTCTTCAACACGCTGAATGCCGTGGCAGCCCTGGTGGAGCGCGACCCCCCCGGCGTCCGCCGCATGCTCGCGCGGCTGGGTGAGTTGTTGCGCTTCTCACTCGATGAGTCGAGCGAGCAGGAGATCCCGCTCGATCGTGAGGTCGAGCTGCTTCGCCGTTATCTCGAGATCATGGAAGTCCGGTTTCAGGGTCGTCTCGAGACCCGGCTGGACATCGACGAGTCAGCGAGGACGGCGCTCGTCCCCGCGCTTCTCCTGCAGCCACTCGTGGAGAACGCCTTCAAGCATGGCGTCAGTCGTATCGAAGGTGTCGGCGAGGTCTCCGTGGACGTGAAGCGGGCCGGGTCCGAGCTCGTCCTCACCGTCTCGGACAATGGCCCCGGTCCGGTGCTTCCGATCATGGAGGGAGAGGGGATCGCGAACACGCGCAAGCGACTCATCGAGTTGTACGGCGACGCGCAGCACTTCGAGCTGCGTCCTGGCGTCGACGGTCGCGGCGCGCTCTCGATCGTGAGGCTGCCGTATCACACGACGCCGTGGGACGGGGGCGCGGAATGACGTCCCGCTCACTCCGTGTCCTTATCGTCGACGATGAGCCGCTGGGCCGCCAGCGTATCGAGGACCTCGTGGCCCGTGACCCGTCGATCGAGATCGCGGGGACCGCGGCGGACGGCGCGGCGGCGGTGCGGGCGATCCGCGCGCTCCGGCCCGATCTCGTCTTCCTCGACGTGCAGATGCCCGGCATGAACGGACTGGATGTCATCCGCGCAGTGGGTCCGGCCGAGATGCCGGCGACAATCCTCGTCACGGCGTACGACCGGCACGCGCTCGAGGCCTTCGAGCTGGCCGCCATCGACTATGTGGTGAAGCCGTTTGACGACGAGCGCTTCGAGGAGGCCCTGCGGCGGGCGCGCCGCCTGGCTGGCGCGAGGGACTCCCATCAACTCAAGGAGCGGTTGCTGGCTCTGCTGCAGGAGCCCGGTCTGGAGGTTCCGTCCTCCGCGCCCACGCCGACTCGGCCGGTCCTGTCACTGCCCGACGCAAAGGGATCGTGGCTCGAGCGGATCGCGGTCGAGTCACGCGGAAAGGTGAAGTACGTCCAGGTGCGCGACATCCATTACATCATGGCGAGCGGACCGTATGCCGAGCTGTACCTGGCGGACCGGCGTCACCTGGTGCGGGTCTCGATGAACACGCTCGAGGA
>DAIUET010000044.1:0-14297 GCA_036845045.1 Gemmatimonadaceae bacterium
TGGCAGCTGCCGCTCTGGGACGAGTACCGCGACCTGATCAAGTCCGACGTCGCGGACCTGAAGAACTCGGGTGGCCGGGCGGCCGGCGCCATCACCGCGGCCCTTTTCCTCAGCGACTTCACCGCCTATCCATGGGTCCACCTCGACGTGGCGGGAACGGCGTATTCGGAGACGGACCTGGTGATGATCCCGCGCGGACCTACCGGCGTACCGATGGGTACGTTCGTCCAGTTTGTCCGCGGGAGGACGCGCTGAGGCGTTTGGTTCCAGGGTGGACCGTCCTGGCTGCGCTGGTCGCCATCGCCGGGGTGGCGCGGGACGCGGCAGCGCAGGATCCGGTTCGGAGGGACAGCACGGCCGACACGACCGCGGCGCGTCGCGACTCCATCGCGCGGGCGGAAGCCGAGCGACTGCGGCGGGCCAGGTTGGCCGAACTGGCGGCCGATACGATCAAGGCGCCCCTCGCCCGCGCCGAAGTGCCGGCGACGCTCTCCATCGGTGAACCGTACGCGTGGGACCGGAACCGGCTGCCGGCCACGGGTGCCCTCACGTTAGGCGAGCTGGTCGACCGGATCCCCGGCGTGACCTCGTTCCGCGCTGGCTGGATCTCCGCGCCGGAAATGGCGGCCCTGAATGGGCGGTTTGGACGGGTGCGGATCTTCCTGGACGGCATTGAGCTGGATCCGCTCAACTCACGGCTCGCCGGCCAGCACGACCTGTCGCTCATCGATCTCTTTCACCTCGAGGATGCCACCGCGGAGGTGGTGGCGGACGAGGTACGGGTTCACCTGCGGAGTTGGCGGGTCGACAACACCAACGCCGTCACCCGCATCGACATCCATACCGGCGACCTGCAGACGAACTCCTATCGCGGGTTCTACGGCAAGCGGTTTCCCGGCGGCCAGGCCCTGCAGCTTGCCGGCAACCACTACGCCACAACCGACCGGCGCACCGGCGAGGCAGGCGACCAGACGTCGCTCTGGGGGCGGCTGGGGATCGCGCGTCGCAATTGGAGTGCAGACTTCTCGGTGCTCCGATCGGGACGCGAGTTCACCCGGCGTATCGCCGCCGACGCGCCGGTACCCGAGTCCGACACCTTGCCGACGATGGACGGCATCTCCACGATCACCATCGGTCGTTTCGCGTGGGGCGACGCGGGCAGCGGACCCTGGATGCAGGCCCTGGCCTCCGGGCAGTCGTACTCGATCAGGAATCCGCCGCTCCTCGTCATCGACTCCATCGAGGGACCGGGTGGTGGCGGTGCGGGAGGTTCGCCGGCGGCACCAGACACCCTCGAGTTACCTAACGACACTACCAGAGCGCGGCCCCAGTTCGTCCTGACCGGTGGCCTGACCCGGGGTGCCGTCCGGTTTTCGGCTCAGGGGCGGTTCCGGCGAAGGCGCGGAACCACAGAGCTGTCGCCAAGCGTACGCGTCGCCTATGAAACGGGCGGGTTGACCCTCTCATTCCTCGGCGAGCGCTCTCCGCTCGACAGCCTGCAGCGTCTCGAGGGCGGGGCGCACGTGAACCTCGCCGGCCGCTTCGCGCTGAGCGGCAGTGTCAGTCAATTCAGCCCGATCCGGAATTCTGACGCACCAACGAGCCTTGCCTTGCGCACGGAAGCCGGAGTTCGCGCCGGACGGCTCTGGTTCACGCTGGGCGCGCTCCGGCGCGATACGAGTTTCCTCCCCGCCGCCATCGCCTTCGACACGAGCTTCCGGTCAGGAGCGCAGGGGGCGTCGAACGGGTTGTTCGCCACGCTCCGCGGCAAGTTCTATCGCGACGTGGGACTCGACATCAGCGCGACCCGCTACGAATCGGCGGGTCTCTATCGACCCCAGTACGAAACCCGCTCCAGGCTGTACCTCGACTCGGACATGCGCGCGAGGTTTCCGAGCGGGAACCTGAACATCCTCCTTTCCGTGACTCACGACTACCGGTCCGAGGCGCTGTTTCCGACCGCCACCGAGGTTCTGGAGTCCTCGCAGTACCGGACCTGGGGTGCCGAGCTCGAGATCCGGCTTCTCACGGCGACCATTTCCTTCCAGTACCGGAATTTTCTCGGTGCGGAGTACCAGCAGGTTCCGGGATTCACTATGCTAAGCGTTACGTCGATCTACGGAGTCCGCTGTACCTTCAGCAATTGACAAGGTTGTTGTGGTGCCGTAACTTACGCCGCTTCATATGATACGAAGCATGACGGGGTTCGGCGCCGCGGAAGGGACCGTTGGGTCCGCCCGTGTCACCGTGGAGCTGCGGTCGGTGAATCACCGGTTCTTCAACGCCACGATCAAGCTCCCCGCGGAGCTGTCGCGGTGGGAAGGCGAGGTCCGGGAAGCCCTCCGCAAGCGGCTCTCGCGCGGCCACATCACACTGAATGCGCGGGTCGATCGTGGCGTGGCGGGCCCGCCGTTGATCGACGAAGAGCGCTTCGGGGCTTACGTCGGAATGCTGCGTGACCTGAAGGACAGGTTCGGCCTGGCGGGCGATGTCGACGTCGCCACCGTGCTCCGGATGCCGGACGTGATGTCGTCCATCAGCGAAGGGTCTGAGGGCGAAGCCACGGCTTTCCTGGAACTCGTCGACGCAGCAGCGCTGAACCTGGTGAATTCACGGGGGGAGGAAGGCGAACGCCTTGGCGCCTACCTGCTGGAACGGCTGTCGATCGTGGAGGCAGCCCTCGCGCGCATCAGCCAGCGCGCCCCACAGCGTCTCGTCGAGCAGCGCGCGCGCACCATGGAATCGATCCGGCAACTCACCAATGGCATCCACGTCGACGAACAGCGCCTGGCCATGGAGGTTGCCATCCAGGCGGATCGACTCGACGTGCAGGAGGAGCTCTCCCGCTTCGCGTCGCACGTTTCGGCGTTCCGGCGTTCGGTGTCGGATGGGTCCGGTGACCCGATCGGCAAGCGGCTCGGTTTCCTGCTCCAGGAAATGCTGCGCGAGGCAAATACCACGGGCAGCAAGGCGAATGACACGTCGATCCTTGCCGACGTCGTCATCGTGAAGGAAGAACTCGAGCGGATACGCGAGCAGGTGGAGAACCTCGAGTGAGCGCTTTCCCGATCATCATCTCTTCGCCATCGGGCGGCGGGAAGACGACAATAACCCGCCTCCTGCTGGAGCGTCGCCGTGACGTCGGCTATTCGGTGTCATGCACGACGCGCCCGCCGCGAGGCAACGAGGTGCACACCAGGGACTATTTCTTCGTCTCGAACGCCGAATTCGCGGCGAAGCGCGAGCGGGGTGAGTTCGCCGAATCTGCGGAAGTGCACGGCAACTGGTATGGCACGCTGCGCAGCCAGGTGGAGGAGGTGCTGCGCGGAGACCGTCACGTCCTGATGGACATCGATGTCCAGGGGGCGCGACAGTTCAAGGCGGCCTACCCCGAATCGGTCATGGTCTTCCTGCTCCCGCCCAGCGCCGACGCCCTCATGCAGCGCCTCACCGGTCGCCAGACCGAGTCTGGGGACGGTTTCAGGACCCGGGTCAGGGCAGCGCGCGAAGAACTGCGCGCGGCTGTATCGTACGAGTACGCCGTCGTGAACGATGACCTGGAATCCGCCTACCGGGTTGTGTCGTCCATCATCGACGCGGAGGCCGTGAGACATGCGCGGCAGCCTCAGTTGACCGCTCGTGTCACCGCGCTGGTCGAGGAACTCGACCGGCACCTGCTTCAACACACCAGTCCAGCCTGATCACAATGCGAGTATTCACTCCCGACGACATCAAGGACCGAGCCGCCAACAAGTACCTCGGCGTTCTCGTGGCCGCCAAGCAGGCCCGTATGCTCAATGAGTTTCCGCGCGAGCGCTCGCCACGCGAGAAGAAGCTGACGACGCGGTCCCTCGAGGAGCTTGCCGACGGGCAGATCGAGTATCGCGTCGTCGCGCGGCGCCGCGGCGAGGAGTAGGCCCCGTCCGGCCATTCTCCGGCCACCGCGTCCTTCTCGGCGTCACGGGAGGGATTGCCAGCTACAAATCGGCGTGGCTGGCGCGGTTGCTCACGCAGGCAACCGCTGAAGTCGACGTGGTGCTGACCAGATCGGCTGCGGAGTTTGTCGGGGCCGTCACGTTCGAAGCGCTCACGGGACGGCCCGTTCACACGGAACTCATCCAGGCTGGCCACGCACTGGACCACATTCACCTGGCGCGAGCGGCTGAACTCGTGGTCATCGCTCCGGCGACGGCGGATTTCATGGCGCGCGCCGCCGGCGGCCAGGCCAATGACCTGCTGACTGCCTGCCTGCTCGCCACCGAAGCACCCGTGCTGTTCGTGCCGGCGATGAATGACCGCATGTGGGCGCATCCGCAAACGCAGCGCAACGTCGCGCACCTGCGGGAACTCGGATATCACGTGCTCAACCCTGACGTTGGCGAGCTCGCGGTGGGTGAAGGACACGGGCCGGGGCGGATGCCCGAGCCGGAGTCGATCATGGCCCACGCCGGTCGCATCCTCGATACTGACGGGGGGCTGCGCGGGCGCAGGGTGGTCGTCTCCGCGGGGCCGACCCGCGAAGCGGTGGATCCCGTCCGCTTCATCTCGAACCGCAGCAGCGGGAAGATGGGCGTCGCGATTGCCGCGTCGGCCTGGCGACGGGGTGCTGATGTCGTTCTCATCGCCGGACCACTGGCTGCCAGTGTGCCGGTGGGTCCCAGAGTCGTCACGGTGGAAACCACGGCTGAAATGCTGGACGCGGTACGATCGGAGATCGCCACGGCAGACGTGCTCGTGATGGCGGCGGCGCCGGCCGACTTCCGCGCCTCCACGATTGCGCCGTCGAAGGTGAAGAAGGCAAACGCGCCAAGCGCTATCGAGCTCGAAGCAACGCCTGACATCCTGCGGGAAACGATTGGCTCACGACCGCCGGGACTCATTGCTGTCGGCTTTGCCCTGGAGACGGACGAGGTCCTCGAGAACGGCGCGGCAAAACTCGAAGCGAAGTGCCTCGACCTGATCGTCACCAACGACGCGCGTGAACCGGGTGCAGGCTTTGCCGTGGATACCAATCGAGTGACGATGCTCGCGCGTGACGGCATGCGCACCGACCTGCCCCTCATGCCAAAGACCGAAGTCGCTGACGCGATCCTCGATCGCGTCGTGGAGCTGCTCGATGGACGCTAGGGATCAGCTGCGCCGGTTCCTCGAGCAGCGTCGCGAGGCCGGAGAGACAGAGCTGGTCTTCGATCGACTGAGCGTGGACGAGGCGATGCGGTTGCTGGGCGCGTTGCCTCGAGCGGCTGAAGGCTCGAGGCTCGAGGCCCGAGGGGAGGAACGAAACGTTCGGTCAGAAGTCGCCAGGACGGAGCCTGCGCCGCCGGCGGACTCCGGTAATTGGCGCACCGTACTGAAGGATGCTGACGCCGCGCCGGCGACCGGACCCGGTTCCCGCTATTCCATGCCGGCGCCCGTTGCGGGCACGGCGGGCGATCCACACGCGACGATGCCGGTCGACCAGGTGCCGCAGGGACTCATCATCGGTGGCGCGGGTCGCGAACTGTTCGGCGGAGCCGCGGCTCCCTATGCGACGCTCGACGAACTTTCCACAGCAGTTTCCACGTGCACACTTTGCCCGCTCCATCGCGAAGCGAAGAACCCTGTTCCAGGAGAAGGGAATCCCAACGCGAACTTCATGTGTGTTGGTGAGGCGCCTGGCGCAACTGAGGACGAACTCGGTCGCCCATTCGTCGGCGCAGCGGGTCAGTTACTGGACAAAATCCTCGCCGCAATCAAGCTCTCGCGAAACGACGTCTACATCTGCAATGTTCTCAAGCACCGTCCGCCCGGGAATCGCAATCCGATGCCGGACGAGGTGCAGGCCTGCAGTCCATACCTGCTGCGGCAGATCGAACTGATCCAGCCACGAGTGATCGTTGCGTTCGGGACCTTCGCGGCCCAGACGCTGTTGAACACGCGGGACGGCATCGGCAAGCTGCGCGGCAAGGTTCATCGCTTTTACGGCGTGCCCCTGGTGGTGACGTACCACCCGGCAGCACTCCTCCGGAATCCGGCCTGGAAACGGCCAACGTGGGACGATGTCCAGCTTGCTCGAAAACTCCTCGATCGCGCCAACAGCAGCTGACGTTTTCCGCGACCGCCGGCCGCCCTGGTCGGAGGACGCGGAACAGGCGGTCCTCGGCGCGATGATCATGGACCGCGACGCGATCCTGCGCGCGGCCGAGTTCACCGACGATACGATGTTCTACCGCGAGGGCCATCGCCGGATTTTCCGTGCGATCGTGGCCCTCAACGAGCGCGGCACAGTCGTCGACGTCCTCACGCTGGCCAACGAGCTGGCGTTGCGCGGTGAACTCGATGCGTCGGGCGGCAAGGAATACCTCTCGCACCTGCTCGACGTGGTGCCCACGGCGGCCAACGTGGAGTATCACGCCCGGATCGTTCGCGAAAAGGGCCTGATCCGGCGACTGATCGAGACGTCCACCGAGCTGGTCTCGGAAGCATACGACGGACGGCGAACCTCCGCCGAACTGCTGGATCATGCCGAACAGCGCATCCTCCAGATCAACACCGAGCGGGGTCGCGAAGGGTTCCATCGCATCAAGGAACTCCTCTGGCCCGCGATGGAGCGCATCGAGGAGTTGGCGAAGGGCGGCGGCGCGGTCACGGGCGTTCCATCGGGATTCATCGACCTCGACCGCCTGACGCTCGGGTTCCAGCCTTCGGAGCTGATCATCGTGGCGGCGCGGCCGTCGATGGGAAAGACCGCATTCATCCTGAACGTGGCCCAGAACGCCGCGATCCAGGCGCAGGTTCCCGTCGCGGTCTTTTCGCTCGAAATGGCGAAGGAGCAGCTCGTGGCGCGCATGCTCGCCGCCGAGGGATACGTGGACGCGCAGCGACTCCGGAACGGCCGACTATCGCCTGACGACTTCACCCGACTGGCCAAGGCCACCGGCATCCTGAGTTCAGCGCCGATCTTCATCGACGACAGCCCCGGACTGACGGCGCTGGACATCCGCTCACGCGCGCGGCGCCTGCAGGTCGAGAACAAGGTGGGGCTCGTCATCATCGACTATCTCCAGCTCATCGCCGGGCCGCCCGATTCCGAGAACCGGCAGCAGGAGATCAGTTACATCTCGCGCTCGCTCAAGACCCTGGCGAGAGAGCTGCGCATTCCCGTCGTCGCCTTGTCGCAGCTCTCACGCGCACCGGAGCAGCGCTCCGGTGAGAACCGTCGCCCGCAGCTCTCCGACCTTCGCGAGTCGGGCGCCATCGAGCAGGATGCCGATGTCGTCATGTTCCTCTTCAGGCCGGAGTATTACGAGGGCACGACCGACGAACGCGGCGAGCCGCGCCGCCTGGCGGATGGCACGCCGCTCGAGGGGATGGCCGAGCTGATCATCGGCAAGCAGCGGAACGGTCCCACCGACACCATCCGGCTCCATTTCCACAAGCAATACACGCGGTTCGACAACTTCACGCAGCGCCAGGCGTCGTGACGGTCCGGACAAGGACGGTGTACCGCTGCTCGGAATGCGGCGCCGAGTACCTGAAGTGGGGTGGTCGCTGCGACGCGTGCGGCGAATGGAATACGCTGGTCGAGGAGGTGGAACGCGTTTCCGCGCGAAGCAGCCCGTCGGCGCGCTCAAAACGCGAGCCGGTTGGTTCCATACCGGTACCCATTGGTGAGGTCGCGGCCGCGCGATCGACGCGCATGTCGTCAGGTCTGCGCGAGCTCGATTATGTCCTGGGTGGGGGCATTGTCGATGGCAGCGTAGTCCTGATCGGCGGCGAACCGGGGATCGGCAAGTCGACGTTGCTGCTGCAGGTCGCCGCCAGCGGCGCCGCCTCCGGGCGCCGTACGCTGTATGTGTCCGCGGAAGAATCGGGGCCCCAGGTTCGCCTCCGGGCTGAGCGACTGGGCAAGCCGGCGCTCCTCGTCGGGCTCCTGGCCGAAACGGCGCTGGAGAACATCCTCGCCACCGCGGTGTCGACGAAGCCCGACCTGCTGGTCATCGATTCGATCCAGACGATCTACTCATCGGATCTGGAAGGCGCGCCGGGTAACGTGGGTCAGGTGCGGGAGTGCGCGGCCCGGTTGATGCGATACGCGAAGGAGTCAGGTTGCGCGGTGTTCATCGTTGGGCACGTGACCAAGGGCGGCGGCGTGGCGGGGCCGAAGACGCTCGAGCACATCGTGGACACGGTGCTCTACTTCGAGGGCGACGCCTCGCTCGACTTCCGGGTGCTGCGAGCGACCAAGAACCGCTTCGGGAGTGTCGACGAGATTGGCGTGTTCCGCATGACGGGGTCCGGATTGGAAGGAGTCGAAAATCCGTCGGCGCTGTTCATGGGCGACGGCGTGTCCTCGTCAGGCACCGCCGTGACCGCCTTGATCGAGGGCTCCCGCCCGGTCCTGGTCGAGATCCAGGCGCTGGCCGCGAAGGCCGGCTACGGAACGCCGCAGCGCGTCGCCAACGGCGTGGATCCGAGGCGCCTCGCGCTGCTGCTGGCGGTCCTGGAGAAGCGGTCGGGACTACCGGTGTCACAACTCGATGTGTTCGTCAATGTCGCGGGCGGTTTGCGACTCTCGGAACCGGCTGGTGACCTCGCCATCGCCGCCGCGGTGGCGTCGAGTGTGTACGACGTCCCGTTGCCACGCGGATCGGTGTTTATCGGGGAATTGGGCCTGGGCGGGGAGATCCGCGCCGTTTCGCAGGCCGAACGCCGGTTGGCGGAAGCGGCCCAGTTAGGCATGACGGTCGCGTATATCGGCGCCCGCGGCCAGGCCGTTCGGGGCAGTGCGGGGCTTCGACTCTCCGCGCACGAGAACCTCGGCGCGATGTTCGGCGCGCTCTTCCGCTCATGACACGAGCGCGCGGGGACGCCGATGCCGGACCGGTGTCGGGCGGAGGACCGCAGGCCGACGTCGGCGTCGTGATCGTGGCGGGAGGTTCGGGCTCGCGCGCGGCCGGCTCGTCAGGCGAGTTGAAGCAGTTCCGCTGGGTCGGCGACAAGCCGATGCTGCTCCATGCCGTGCACGCCTTTCAGCGGCGTCCGGACGTGGCCCTGGTGGTCTGCGTGCTGCCGCGATCACACGCAGCCGACCCGCCACCCTGGCTCTTCCAGTGCGACCTCGACCGGCTCATGGTCACGACCGGTGGTCGGGATCGCGGCGAGTCGGTGTGGAACGGCCTCGAGGACCTGCCTGACGAGGCGGCGGTGGCCGTCATTCACGATGCCGCCCGACCGCTGGTCACGGACGCCACGATCGATGCGGTGATCACGGAGGCGCGGCGCGGTCATGGCGCCGTAGCGGCCCTTCCGGTGGTTGACACCCTCAAGGAGGTGGACGCCACCGGGCGCATAACGCGAACGGTGGACCGCGCGGGACTCTGGCGCGCCCAGACGCCGCAGGCCTTTCCGCTCAGGGTCATCGAGCACGCGTACGTGGAAGCGCGGCGTGACGGTGTGACGGCGACCGACGATGCGGCACTGGTCGAGCGGCTGGGACTGGAGGTTGTCGTGGTGCGGGGAAGTGAGCGCGCGATGAAGGTGACCGAAGAGGCGGATTTTGCGCGTGTGGAACGGCTGGCTTCCCTCGTCGATTGATGCGACAGGCCGCGATTCCGTTCTGGTCACCGGCCGAAGTGGAGGCGTCGCTGGCCGACACCGCCACTCATCTGCGCACCGGACAGGTGCTCGCCTATCCCACCGAGACGGTCTACGGCTTTGGTGGAGCGGTGGATCGCGACGCCGTGGAGCGACTGGTGGAGCTCAAACGGCGCCCGTCGGGAAAGCCGTTCCTGCTCCTGGTCTCGGACAGCGCAATGCTGGAGCGGATGGATATCCACCTCCCGAGCATGGCCGCGCGCCTGGCGGCCAGGCACTGGCCGGGACCGCTGACCCTCGTCCTTCCCGGTGGTGAGCGACGCGTCCCGCCGCGGTTGCGCGGGCCGGAGGGAGGCGTGGCGGTACGCTGGACATCGCACCCCGCGCTGCAGCGGATGATTGCGGCGTACGGGGATCCCATTACCTCCACGTCGGCCAACCTGCCCGGACTACCGCCGGCCATGACCGCCGGGGAGATTGTTGAGCAGTGGGGGGATGCGGTGGGACGTGGCATCCTCCGGGTACTGGATGGTGGACGACTGGAACCGTCTCCGCCCTCCACGGTGGTGGACTGCACGGGCCGTCTGCCGCGAGTGATTCGACCCGGCGCGATTCCGGCAGCCGTGCTGCGGGAGAGCGTTCCGGACCTGATTGGCGACGCCTGACGAGGCCATGCGACTGCTCTTCGTCTGTACGGGGAATACCTGCCGGAGCCCGCTGGCCGAGGTGCTCGCTCGCCGCGAGGCGATCGAGCGGGGGCTGGCTGATGTCGAGGTGTCCAGCGCGGGGACGAGCGCGTGGGACGGCGCGCCGGCATCGGACGGTGCGCTGCTCGTGGCGCTCGAGCGGGGGCTGGATCTCTCCACGCATCGCGCCCAGCAGCTCACCCGGGAACTCGTGCAGTCGCACGACGTGGTGCTGGCCATGGGTCCGCATCATCTGGAGCGCGCCGAAGCGTTAGGCGGCGAGGGCCGGACGCACCTGCTGACCACCTTCGCCGGAGGTCCGGATGGGGGCCGGGCCATCAACGACCCCTTCGGCGGCGACCTGGAGGAGTACCGGCAGACGCTGGTCGAATTGCAGGCGGTCATCCGCCGCGTGTTCGACCGGTTGACAGCCCGCCCCAGCCAGCAGGCCGGATGAAACTGCCGGGCCGGCTGGTCCTGCTCGGCCACCCCGTGCGGCACTCCCTTTCGCCCGTCTTTCAGAACGCGGCCCTGCGCGCGGCGGAGATCCCGCTGACGTACGAGGCGCTGGACGTTCCTCCACACGCGCTGGCCGATGCGCTCGCGCAGTTACGGGCAGGGCGGGCTGCCGGGAATGTCACGGTGCCTCACAAGGCGGCATTCGCCGAGGCGTGCGATCGCCTGACCGCGCTCGCGACGAGGACGGGAGCGGTCAACACGTTCTGGTGCGAGGGGTCTCGCGTGGTGGGCGACAACACCGACGTGGCGGGCTTTCGGGCGCTCGTGAACAGCGTGCTCGGAAGCGCGCCGGACGAAGCGGTCGTCGCGCTGCTGGGCGCCGGCGGAGGGGCGGCCGCCGTCTGTGCGGCGGTTGAAGGGTGGAAGGGGTCACGGGTGATTGTCTTCGCGCGGAATCGTTCCCGGGCAGAGCAGCTGCGTGCCCGCTTCCCGCGTCTGGTCACCCTCGCTGCCACGGCGGCGGAAGCACTGCATGGATCGACCATGGTGGTGAATGCGACGCCCGTCGGACTCTCCGGCGACGAATTTCCCGTCGCGCTGAGTGCAATCCCGCGTGACGCTGCGGTGATGGACCTCGCCTACCGTCCGGATCTGACCCCCTGGGTCGTCGCGGCGCGCCGGGCGGGACACCGCGCCGCCGACGGACTGGAGATGCTCATTGCGCAGGGAGCGGAAGCATTCGAACGGTGGTTCGGACGGGCGCCCGACCGCGCCGCGATGCGGGCGGCGCTGGCCGCCTAACGCCGCGACGGGGCGGGGGCTGGTGCGCGCCCTGGCCCACTTTCTCCTCCCCCGCTGCTGCGTCACGTGTGACGCCCGCCTGCCCGAGGACGCGACGGACCTGGCCTGCGGCACCTGCTGGTCACGGCTGCCGCTGTTGCCCGAGCCCCAGTGTCCGCGGTGCGGATATCCTTCGGCCGACGGCGACTGCCGCTGGTGTGCGCTGCTGCCGCCCTACGTGCGCGCGGTCCGCTCCGTCTGTTGGGTGCCTGACCACGTGGGCGGCCAGCTCGTGCACGCCTTCAAGTACGACGGCTGGCACGTGCTCGCCAACGGCTTGGGCGCGCGAATGGCGCGGTTGGCATGGCCGGCCGATGTGACCGCCGAGCGAACCGCGTTGGTACCGGTCCCCCTGTCGCCACGACGCGAGCGCGCGCGCGGCTTCAACCAGAGTGCGCGGCTGGCGAGCGCGATCGCTGAACAGCTCACGATGGACGTGTGGCATGACATGCTCACGCGCACGCAATTCACATCGTCGCAGACGCGGTTGACTCCCGACGAGCGTCTCCGCAATGTTTCCGGCGCCTTCCGGGTCACCGGCGATCCGGCACGACTGCGCGGCGCGCACCTGGTGCTCGTGGATGACGTCGTCACCACCGCGGCGACGATGAACGCCTGCGCGGCTGCCCTCTTTGCCGGCGGGTCCCGGATCATCAGTTACGTCACCTTCGGTCGCGCGCGCCTTCCCGGCGATGCGGCATCTTCATGAGGTTTCCGGCATGGCAATCAAGGTGGGCATCAACGGGTTCGGGCGGATCGGACGGCAGGTCGTGCGCGCCGCGAAGGAAGGCGGCCAGAGTGACCTCGACTTCGTGGCCGTCAATGACCTGACCGACACGAAGACACTCGCGCACCTCTTCAAATACGATTCCGTGCATCGGGCCTATAAGGGCACGGTGACGCATTCGGAGGAAGGGATCACGATCGACGGCGACCTGCTCAAGGTCCTGTCCGAGAAGGATCCCGCTGCCCTTCCGTGGAAATCGCTCGGCGTCGACATCGTGCTCGAATCGACCGGGCGCTTCACGAAGGCCGAGGACGCGCGGAAACACATCACCGCCGGCGCCAGGAAGGTCGTCATCTCGGCGCCCGCCAAGGGCGAGGATATCACCATCGTGATGGGCGTGAACGACCAGAAGTACGATCCGGCGAACCACGCGATCATCTCGAACGCCTCGTGCACCACGAATTGCCTCGTGCCCATGGTGAAGGTCATCCGCGATGCCCTGGGGTTCCGCCACGGCACCATGGTGACCATTCATAGTTACACGAACGACCAGAACGTCCTCGATCTCCCGCACAAGGACCTGCGGCGCGCCCGGGCCGCGGCGCTCTCGATCATCCCGACGACGACGGGAGCCGCGAAGGCCACGTCGCTGGTGATTCCCGAAGTGAAGGGAAAGATCGACGGCATCGCGATTCGTGTGCCGACCCCTGATGTGTCACTCACCGAACTCACTGTCGAAGTGGAACGGCCGACGACCATCGAGGCGGTCAACGACGCATTCAAGGCGGCGGCAGCGGGCCCGATGAAGGGGATTCTGGCCGTCTCGTACGACGAACTCGTCTCGTCGGATTACATCGGCAACCCGCATAGCTGCATCCTCGACGCGCTCAGTACGAATGTCGTGGACGGCACCATGGTGAAGGTGAGCGGGTGGTACGACAACGAGTGGGGGTATGCGAGCCGGTGCGTCGATTTGATTCGGATGATCGGGGAGTGACGTGCGCACGACTGGAAGTGGGATGTGAGAGGTGGGAGCAACCCCGCCGGTCTTGTTCGGATTTTGCGCCGCCGAGTCGTCGCCGGAATTGAGCACTGAGCACACCCACATCCCACTTCTCACATCCGCCATCAAGTGCTCAAGAAGTCAGTAAAAGACCTCCCGGATTCGTTCATCAGGGGAAAACGCGCCCTCGTCCGCGTCGACTTCAACGTCCCGCTCGAAGCCGACGGCACCGTCGGTGACGACACGCGCATCCGCGCGGCGCTGCCCACGATCGATTACCTCTGCCGGCGCGGTGCCAGGGTCGTGCTCTTCTCGCACCTCGGGCGTCCCAAGGGAGGGCCGGACCCGAAGTACTCCATGGCACCGGTGGCCCGGCACCTCGAGAGCCTGACGAGTCACCCGGTCCGCTTCGAGCAATCCTCCGCCGGCGACGCCGCCGTTGCCGCGACAAAGGCGCTCGCCGAGGGCGCCGTCCTCGTCCTGGAGAACACGCGGTTCCATGCCGGTGAGGAAAAGAACGATCCCGCACTGGCCCGCCAGTTCGCGGAGCTGGGTGACTTCTACGTCAACGATGCATTCGGATCTGCGCACCGCGCCCACGCCTCCACCGCGGGCGTCGCCGACACGCTGCGCCCCGCGGTGGGTGGGTTCCTCATGCAGAAGGAGCTCGATTACCTGGGACAGGCTATCAGTGCGCCTCGCCGGCCCTTCATCGCCATCCTCGGCGGTGCCAAGGTGTCGGGCAAGATCGACGTCATCGAGGCGCTCCTTCCCAAAGTCGACGGGCTGCTCATCGGCGGGGCAATGGCCTGCACCTTCTACCGGGCCATGGGACTCGAGACCGGGAAGTCTCTCGTGGAGCAGGATCGCGTCGACCTGGCGCGCGATCTCCTCACCCGCGCGCGGATGCGCATCACGCTCCCGCATGACGCGGTCGTCGCGGAGAGCCTGGAGAACCCTTCGTCTTCACGTGTCGTGCACCGGGACGCCATCCCCGCGGACCTCG
>DAIUET010000045.1:0-7657 GCA_036845045.1 Gemmatimonadaceae bacterium
GTACGAGCGCGCGATGGGAACGGGCGCGCGCCGCGCTTCCGGACAGCGCGAAACGCCAGCCCTAGAGGAGCAGGCGCAGGCGTTCGGGATCGGCATTGCCGCCGCTCACGATGACCACCACATGTTCGCCGGGTTGCGCCTCGACCATCCCGCTGATCAGCGCGGCCGCAGCGGCGGCGCCAGCCGGCTCCGGAAGGATTCGCGCGAGGCGCATGAGCACGCGCATCGCGTCGAGGATTTGCGCGTCCTCGACGATCGTGATGCCCTGTACGAAGGCCTGCACGTGGGCGAGCGTGTGCACGCCGGCGAACGGCGCCGCGAGGCCATCGGCGATGGTGTCGGTCCTCGCGAGTCGCACCGGTTCTCCGCGCGCGAGACTCTGCCGCATGGCGTCCGCGCCCGCGGGCTCGACGCCGACCACCCGCGCGTCCGGCAGCGTCGCATGCATCGCCGCGGCCACGCCGGACAACAACCCACCGCCGCCGCATCCAGCGATCACCAGGGCGGCGTCGGGCGCGTCCTCGGCGATCTCGAGGCCTAACGTTCCGGCGCCGGCGATGACGACGGGATCATCGAACGGATGGACGAACGCCAGGGATCGCTCCTCCTGCACCTGTCGCATGGTCGCCAGCAGGTCCTCCGCGGTCAGGATGACCTCCCCACCGTACGAGCGTGTCGCGTCGACCTTCGCGCGGACGGCGGTGGCGGGCATCACGACCGTCGCCGGGACGCCAATGGCGGCCGCAGCCCACGCCAGCGCCTGGGCGTGATTACCCGCGGAGATGGAGATGACGCCGCGCGAACGCTCGTCAGGCGCCAGTGCCTGGATCGCGTTGAGGACGCCGCGCGGCTTGAATGAGCCGGTCTGCTGGAAAAGCTCCAGCTTCAGGGACACGCGTACGCCGACCAGCGCGGACAGCGACGGGGCGGGGACCAGCGGGGTGCGAACCAGCCGGTCGCCAATGACCCGGCGGGCGGCGTGCAGGTCGGCGAGGGAAACGAGTGTCACGCGGACGGGGTATGTCGCTGTGAAGGTGTTCCGGCGGTCACGGGCTGGCGTTGCCGGCTTGAGACGGCGTCGACCCGACCATAGCTTGCGGTCCCGTGGCGCGGTAGCCAAGTGGTAAGGCAGGAGTCTGCAAAACTCCCATTCGCCGGTTCGATTCCGGCCCGCGCCTCTCCGCCACGACCGGCCAGATCGCCTAACGATGGGTGCGCCCGGCATGCACCGAGACCTCACGCATTACGATCGCCGGTATTTCGACAAGTGGTATCGCCATCCCCGGCACCGGGTAAAGACCAGACTCGACATGAGGCGGCAACTCGGCTTCATCGTCGCCGTGGCGGAGTACCTGCTCGACCGGCCGGTGCGTTCCGTGCTCGACGTCGGGTGCGGTGAAGGGAACTGGTCGACCGTGTTGCGCGAGCTGCGCCCGCGGGCGTCCTACACCGGCGTGGACGGCAGTGAGTACGCGGTGCGCCGCTTCGGTGCACGCCGCCACATCCGGCTCGGAACCCTCGGCACCATCGGGTCGATCGGGTTGAAGGGCCCCTTCGACCTGATCCTCTGCCTGGGCGTGCTGAACTACGTGGCCCCGGACGAATTGCGGCGGGGTCTGCGCCAGCTTCGCGACCTGGCCGGCGGGCTGGCGTACCTCGAGATCTTCACCCGTTCGGACGAGGCGACCGGTGACTTCCGGAAATCGGCGGCGCAATGGCCTGCCTGGTACCGGTCGGTGTTCCGGCGCGCCGGGTTCGTCCCGCTCGGGCTGCACTGCTACCTGCCCCGCGACCTCGCCTCCCACGCCGCGGCGCTCGAACGCGCCGATGTGGGGTGGCGGACCTAACGAGGGTGCTTGCGCCGTTCCTTGCCCCAGACGGCGCGGCGGTAGGGGCCGATGTGCTTCTCGGCGTGCACCATCACGGTGGCGATGTCACTGGCCGTGATCTGGTGGAAGGGCGCGAACTGAAAGGGGTGCTTGCGCGCGATCTCGCGGAAGTCCGCGATGTGCGGCCACTCGATGGCGAGGCGCGGCACCAGGCGCAGCACGGAGCCCAGCAGGTCTGACGCCGGCGCGGATTCGCCGAACGAGTAGGCGAGATACCGGCGTTCGACGAGGTTCCAGAACTTCTCCGTGTCGGGGCGGATGGCAATCGCGTCGTACTCGAGTGCCGTACAGAGCAATCCCCACAGGACGTGGTCCTGGCGGCCGGCCTTGTTGCGCGTGGGCGACTCGGGGGCGCCATGCCAGTGGCGCAGATACCCGGCGTCCATCGCGTAGGCGGTGGGGAAGCCGCTTCGCAACATGCGCAGGTTGAGCTCGGTCCACTCCCCCCAGAACATGCGGCGGACGTTGAACCCGCCGATATCCTGGATGAGGCGCCGGTACCCGGCCACCAGCATGCCCTGCACGCTCATGAAGCGCATGCCATCCAGGTCGACGTGCGGCGTGGCGCGCCGCGGCTTGAAGAGCCGGTTGCTGTCCTCGACCAGCGACGGGATGCCGATGAGGCCGATGGGGTGTTCGCGCAACCGCTCCTCGAGCACGTCGAAGATGTTGCCGTGCATCGTCACGTCGTCATCGATGAAACAGATGAGCGGTGACTTGCATAACGCGAGCTGCTGGATACGACCGCCAATGATGCTGGGGTTCCGCACGTTGAAGTGCACGCTCAACGGAAGTCCCTTGCCGAGCTTCCGGAGCCGTCGCTCCACTTCGTACGGTTCCTCGGACGTGTCCCAGTTGTACACGAGCGACAGCTCCCACCGCGACTTCTTCAGTCGCAGGGAGCGCAGGGAGTCGAACAACCGCCGCAGGTATTCCTCGCGCTGTGGAATCGTCAGCACGCACAGCGTCCAGGTGGGCGAGGACCGGGTCCGGAGCATCATGACTTCATGTCAGCGAGGATTCTCGAAATCGCCTCGCGCCAGGCCCGCTGTCCCGAGGCGCCCAGGGGCCTGACCTCGGGCAATTCCAGCAGGGCCTCGTGGTGACCGCGGCGCGGATTCCGGATAGCGAACCGGCCCCGAGCCGCGGCCAGCAGCGAGTGATCGTTGGCTTCGTTGCCGATCGCCACCGTCCACTGGTACGGCGCGTTACGCTTCCTGGCGAGGTCCAGCACCGCACGGACCGCCGTGCCCTTGTCGGCGCCGCTCGTGATGGTGATCCAGCGGCCGGAACGTGTCGCGAGCAACTTCGCACGAGCCAGTTCGACGAGAAACCGATCGGCGTCCGGTCCTGACCAGTCGCGGACGCAGACGCTGTATCCGCGCTTGAGCGGCCGGGCGCCAAAGGCCAGCAGGTCACGCTGGAAGGCGATGCTCGCCCCGACCTTTTCTGCGCAGCGTTCCACGCGCCGCCGCACCTCTTCCCACGCGTCACCGAGGACCAGGAGCTCACGACGCGCCGACGCAGCCCCGCGCCATCCCGGCGGTACGTAGACCACGGCGCCATTCTCTGCGATGAGAGGTCCCTTCACCTGGAGGCGTTCCTGGATATCGCCGAGCTCGACCAGCGTCCGGCTGGACGCAAGGATAAGCTCGATGCGCGGGGCCAATCTGTCCACATCTTCGGCGGTAATGGCGAGCCGGCCATAGGCATCGAGCAGGGTGCCATCGACGTCGCTGAACAGGACAATTGGCGGCAACGGTGCGCGCGGGGAGTCAGGGCGCATGGACCGTACCATACGCGGCCATGCGCCCCGATTGAACCCTTGTGTTTTCCTATCGCGCGTTTCGCGCGTCTACACGGCGTCGGAGAGGCTGGTGAAGTTGAAGTCGCGCACCTTGAGCGGTGGTACGACCACGGCGCCCCCGGCTTCGGTTCCCGCCAGTCGCACCGGGCGGCCGATCATTTCGAGGTTGTTGAGGAGGAACAGCGGTGAGTCGTTGAACCGGAAGTTCTTGACCGCCTTGCTGATCTTCCCGTTCTCGATCAGAAACGTGCCATCCCGCGTGAGCCCCGTGTACAGGATGGTGCGTGGATCCACCTCGCGCAGATACCAGAGCCTCGTCACGAGGATGCCGCGTTCCGTGGAACTGATCATCTCCTCGATGGTCGAATTCCCGCCGCTCATCAGGAACGACGTCGGCGCTCCCGTCGGCTGCACGCCCTTCTTCTGCGCCCAGAAGCGCGAGTAGTACAACGTCTTGAGCACACCATTCTCGATGAACACCTGCCGGCCCAGTGGCAGCCCTTCGCCATCGAAGGGCTGGGCCAGGACCTGCGGATCGAACGGATCCGCGTAGATCGAGACCCGCTCATCCATGATCTTCTCGCCGATCTTCGTGCCGCCGCCCTGCTTGACGAACGGGCTGCGACCCTCGTCGGTGGCGCGGGCATCGGCGTAGAACCCGATGAGCTGGCAGATGTCACCGACCGCCTGCGGCTCGAAGATGACGGTGTACCGTCCGGGCTCCACCGCAACGGGGTTGCGCGAGAGGCGCGCCTTCTCGATGGCCCGGCGGCTGACGGCCGCAAAATCCACCCTGCTGGCGTCGTTATGCTCGGCGCCGGCCCACCCGGAGCCCGTACCGTCCGTCGTGCGCACGGTGAGCGTGAAGTTCGAGTTGGTGGTACGGTGGTACGCGAACATGCCCTTGCTGTTGCCCAGTGCCGTGGCACTCGCGCCGTTGATGAGGAACCCGGCCGCACGGAGATCGGGAGCGCTCCTCGCCGGTTCCAATGCGGTGAGTGCAACGCGCGCGCGGTCCTCGGCGGTCATCGCGGCCACCGACGGAAAGAAGGCCTCGACCGGCTGGTGCGTCTGCGGGCCAAGCATCGGCATCGCCTCGGGGTCGTCAGGCGCCAGCCTCGCCAGGCGTTCCGACTTGTCGACCGCCGTTCGCAGCGCCGCATCGGAGATCTCGTTGGTCGACACGACCGCGTGCTTCTTTCCGAACCAGCTCTGCACGGCGACGTTGAAATCGGTCACCGCGCCCGCGGTCGACATCTGGTTGTCGGCGAACCGGACGTTGGTGTTGTAGCCGCCGCCGACCTGTACATCGATGCCGTCGGCCTTTGACATCGCGACCACACGTTGCACGAGCGCCTGCGCTTCCTCGCGCGAGAGGATGGCGCTCGAGGCCACCGGTCGTCCCTGCGCGTCGAGCAGCCGGTGGGGGCCCGAAAGCACGTCGGTAGTGTCTGAGCGTCTCATCGCAATGTTCCTTACGCCTTTCGGCCAGTGTTGATGACGTTGACGTTGCGGAAGCGGGCGGGCACCGAGCCATGGCTCACCGCGTTGACCTGCCCGGGCTGTCCCTTCCCATCGAAGAAGGAGCCCCACACCTCGTAGCCCCGACGTCCGCCGATCATGTCCATGGAGTTCCAGAACTCCGGCGTGCGGATCTGGTAAGCCACATCCTTGAGCATGCCCACCACCTTGCCGCCCCGGATCTCGTAGAAGAGCTGTCCGCCGAATTGCGCGTTGTAGCGCTGCTGGTCGATCGAGAAGGAGCCGTCGCCGATGATGGCGATGCCGCTGTCGGTGGCGGCGACCAGGTCGTCGTACGTGCGGTCGTCGCTGCCGGGGAGCAGGGACACGTTAGGCATCCGCTGGAACTGGACGCTGCTCCAGCTGTCGGCGTACGAGCACCCGTGCGACCGGGCGGGGCGGCCCTGCTGCCGGTACCACCAGTCGAGCCAGACGGCCTGTTCGCGCGTGGTCTGGTAGTCATTGAGCAGGCCGTCCCTGACAATCAGGAACTCGTCAGGCTGGACGCCTTCATCGTCGTAGCCGATGGTCGCGAGGGCACCCGGCTGCGAGCGATCGCCCTGGATGTTCATGAACGCCGGGCCGTAGCGGAACTTGCCCAGGTATTGCTCGGGCGGCGCGGCGAAGGACGTGCCCGCGTAGTTCGCCTCGTAGCCCATGGCGCGGTCGAGCTCCGTGGGGTGAGCGATGGACTCGTGAATCGTGAGCCACAGGTGCGACGGATGCAGCACGAGATTGTAACGGCCGACCTCGACGGGTTTCGCCTTGAGCTTCTCGCTGGCTTCCTCGCCCCACTGTCGTGACTTGTTGACGATGTCCTGCTGCAGGATCCACTCCCAGCCGCGGGCAACCGGGGGAAGCGTATTGCCGCGATTCTGGAAATCGGAGAAGTCGGGTGAGACGGCGGTGAACTGCTGCTGGACCGCGCTCTGCACCACGGTCTGCGCGATGATCGACCCATCGGTATTCGCGTAGTTCCGTTCCATCTTCCGGAGGAACAGGGCACTGAATACGAACTTCACGTTGGCGGCCTTCATTCCTTCGGCGTTGGCCTTGATCAGCAGGTCCGCCTTTTCCTCGACCGGGATGGTCCAGGGATCGATCTCGTAGGCGCTCTTCCAGCTCACCTCACCCACCGACGGCGCGGGGGCAAGCTGGACGGAGCGGTCCCTGGCGATCGCGTTGGCTTTGGCGATAGCGACGGCTTCGCGGGCCGCGCTTGCCACGCCGTCCTTCGTGAGGTCGCGTGACGCGGCAAAGCCCCAGGTCCCGTTGACCAGTGCGCGCACGCCGACGCCGATCGAATCCGTGTCGACGACGTTGATGATCTGCTGTTCGCGCGTGACCACGAAGTTCTGCATGTAGCGGCCGATGCGGGAATCGGCGAACTGCGCTCCCGCCATCTTCGCCGCGTTCAACGACTCGAGGAGCAGGTCCTTGATCGCCGTATCCATGGCGCCGGCACGTTGCGCACCCTGAGGAACGAGTGCCTCCACCGGTCGCAGCGCGCCGCCAAGGGCGACAGCGCCGGCAACCGCGCCGCCCTGTTTGAGGAAATCTCGACGAGAACTCATGAGTCACACGGGTGAGGGACCGCCGTCGGTGACAGCGCTGACGGCGCAGAACTGAGACGGCCGGCAACGCGGCCGGGTTGGCTCAGAGACGTACGGTAACGCGCCCGGATGAGTGTCGGGACTGCCCTGAGACGGGACGTGCTGAGGGATGGTGAGACGTGGGGGACGCAGGTCGCACGGTGAACGTCCGGGAGCCGAGGTATCCTGGCGACGGCGGTGCTGGCGTGGCAGGCGCAACACCCCGTGACGCATGGACGATGAGGTGGACGGAGGACAGCTTCCCCTTCCATGTCTGAAGAGATCCTGACCGAGACAAATCTCTCTGCCGCCGGGCGAACGGCTTCAGCGGAGTCATCCTTGAAGGGCAGTCGCGCGGCACTGCTCGTCGGCATCTTTGCCGCGGCGATCTTCCTCAACGCGGCCCTGCTGTTCTCGGTGCAACCGCTCTTCACCAAGATGGTCCTGCCACTCCTTGGGGGAAGTCCCGCCGTCTGGAACACCTGTCTCCTGTTCTTTCAGGCGCTCCTGCTCGGCGGATACCTATATGCGCACCTGACGTCGAGGTGGCTGAGCGCGAAGGGACAGGCCGTCCTGCACGTCGGATTGCTGCTTGTTGCCGTATTCCTCCTCCCCATCCACGTCCCGGAGTCGTGGTCGAACCCGCCGGGTACGGCGCTACCGATCGGCTGGCTCCTCGGTCTCCTGACGGTGTCCCTCGGCCTCCCTTTTTTCCTGCTGTCGGCCGGGGCGCCAATGATGCAGCGCTGGTTCGCCGGGACACGCCACACGGCGGCGCAGAATCCGTACTTCCTGTACGCGGCCAGTAACCTGGGGAGTTTTGCCGCGTTGCTCGCCTATCCGTTCCT
>DAIUET010000045.1:7757-14234 GCA_036845045.1 Gemmatimonadaceae bacterium
TGTACGCGGCCAGTAACCTGGGGAGTTTTGCCGCGTTGCTCGCCTATCCGTTCCTGATCGAGCCGAGGATGCGCATCTCGGAGCAATCCGTCACCTGGCTCGAGTTCTACTATGTGTTGCTGATTCTGGTTGGGACGAGCGCGGTGGCTGCCGTGTTGTTCCGCCGGATGGCCGGCAGTTCCACACCCGTCACCGTTCCGCCGGCATCCGCCGATCCCGTACCAGATACCGGGGCCGATCAGGATTCACCGCCGCTGGTGCAGGACTCCGCGGGAGGGGCCATTCACCTGAAGCGTCGCGGCGCCCTGCGGGGCTCGATGCGGTTTCTCATCGAGGAGAACCCGTCGGTCATCCGCCGCTTCCTGCAGGGGCGGGACGCGCCGATACTCGAGCCCACGATCGTTCCCGATCGTCACTGGCGACTCCGCTGGGTGCTGCTGTCGTTCGCGCCGTCGAGCCTCCTGATCGGGACGACAACCTACCTGAGCACCGACATCGCGTCGGTGCCTTTCCTCTGGGTCATCCCCCTGGCGCTCTACCTGCTGACGTTCGTGCTGGTGTTCGCGCGGCGCCGGCTGTTTCCGCGTTGGCCGATGCTGCATGCCCAGCTGGTGCTGGGACTGACGCTGATGATCGGCCTGTGCCTGGGGTCGGCGCCGGGAATCATCGGGCCCGCGGTGCTGCACCTGACGGCGTTCTTCGCGACGGCCATGATGTGCCACCGGGAGCTGGCCGACAGCCGTCCGCGGGCGGAGTACCTCACCGAGTTCTACCTCTGGATGTCGTTAGGCGGCGTGCTGGGCGGCGTGTTCAACGTCCTGCTGGCGCCGGTGCTGTACGACTCTCTCGTGGAGTATCCGTTCGCGCTGGTGGTGGCCTTCGGGTTGCGGCCCGGCCTCGACCGGACCTACGGGACCCGGCTGGACTTCCTGCGCGACCTGCTGTTCCCGCTGGCGGTGGGCACGGCGATCTGGTTCACGCTCACGCTCCCCAGTCCCCCCAGCGAGTGGTTCACGGCGGGGACGCAGGTCTTCCTTTCGGCCGCGGCGGTCGTGGTGCTGTTCTTCTGGAAGCGTCCCATCCGGCTGGCGCTGGGCGCGGGCGCGATGTACGCAGCTACGCAACTCGCCGGCGACGCGAACAGCAATATCCTGATGCAGGACCGGAGCTTCTTCGGGACGTATCGCGTGCGACGGATCGCGGACTACCACATCCTGCAGAGCGGGACGACTACGCACGGCGGACAGAGCCGGGAACTGGAGCGGCGGATGGAGCCGCTGACCTACTATTACACCGGCGGCCCGCTGGGCGACATTTTCGCGACGGTGGCGCAGAAGCCAGTGCGACGGGTGGCCATGGTGGGGCTGGGGACCGGCACCATCGCCTGCTACGGACGGCCGGACGAGCACTGGACGTTCTATGAGATCGACCCGATGGTGGCGCGCATCGCGCGTACGCCTCGGTACTTCAGTTACCTGCGGGACTGTGCGCCGCGCACCAACATCGTCATCGGGGACGCTCGCGTATCACTCGGCGCGGCCGCGGATGGGGAATTCGACCTCATCGTGCTGGATGCATTCACGTCCGACGCCATTCCGGCGCACCTGATCACGCGCGAAGCGCTGGCGTTGTACCTCCGGAAGCTGAGCGATGATGGCGTCGTGGCGTTTCACATCAGCAACCGGTACCTCGACCTGCGGCCGGTGATCATTGCGCTCGCCAACGATGCGAACGTGGCGGGGGCGCTGGGCGAGCGATCGCCGGATACCGAGGGTCGGGGGAAGTTGTATTATGGCAGTCGCTGGATGGTGCTGAGCCGGAGCCGCGAGACCCTCACCGAGTTGGTGAAGATCGACGGATGGTATGCGCTGGGTAAATGGCCGGCGTCGCGGTTGTGGACGGATGACTACACGGATGTTCTCGGGGCGATAAAGTGGTGAATCAGGCCAGAGGCCACAGGCCGGAGGCCAGAGGAGCCAAGGGAGGCGCTGACATGCTCGGGTCACAACAGGCAGAGTACGACGTGTGCATCGTGGGGTCGGGCGCCGGGGGTGGCATGGCGGCGCACCGCCTCGCCCTGGGCGGGGCGCGTGTCGTGATGCTGGAGGCGGGTGGGTGGTGGGACAACACCACGTCCAACAGTGCCATGCTGCGCTGGCCGTACCAATCGACTCAGCGTGGTGCGTCGACGCCCGAGCGACCGTTCGGCGAATTCGACGCCTGCATCGGTGGCTGGGACATTCCGGGTGAGCCCTTCACCCGGGCGGAGGGCACGAGTTTCCAGTGGTGGCGTGCGCGCATGCTGGGCGGTCGCACCAACCACTGGGGGCGTATCTCACTTCGCTTCGGCCCGGATGACTTCCGGCGGAAGAGCCTCGACGGCCTCGGCGACGACTGGCCCATTTCGTACAACGACCTGGCGCCGTACTACGACCGTGTCGATGACCTGGTCGGCATCTTCGGTACCAACGAGGACCTGCCCAACCATCCGGGCGGCCGGTTCCAGCCGCCGCCCCGCCCGCGCTGTTACGAACTGTATGTCAAGCAAGCGTGTGACCGGATGGACATCACGTGCATCCCGGCGCGCCTGTCGGTGATCACCAAACCGCTCAACAACCGCGCGCCCTGTCACTACTGCGGCCAGTGCAACCGTGGCTGCATGACCAACTCGAATTTTTCGTCGCCTAACGTCCTGCTCTTTCCCGCGCAGCGGACGAACCGCCTGCGCATCGTCACCAACGCGATGGCGCGCGAGGTGACGGTGAACGCCCAGGGCCTGGCGACGGGCGTGTCGTACATCGATACCAGAACGGGCAGGGACCAGCACGTCCGGGCGCGCGTGGTCGTGCTGGCCGCCAGCGCCTGCGAGTCAGCGCGGATCCTGCTCAACTCGACGTCACCGCAGTTCCCGCAGGGACTGGCCAACTCGAGCGGTGTGGTAGGCAGGTACCTGACCGACACCACGGGGACCGATGTCGGCGGCTTCATCCCGAAGCTCGTCGATCACGTGCCGCACAACTGCGATGGCGTGGGCGGCGGGCACATCTACATGCCCTGGTGGCTCGACAACCGGAAGCTGGATTTCCCGCGCGGTTACCACATCGAGGTGTGGGGTGGGCTGGGTGTCCCATCGTACGGTTTCATGGGCGGCATCGAACGGTACGCATCGGGCGGAGGGTATGGGGTCCAGCTCAAGAACGACTACCGCCGCTATTACGGATCGACGATCGGGTTTTCGGGGCGCGGTGAGCAGATCCCGAACGCCGATTGCTACTGCGAGCTGGACCCGCAGGCCAGGGACAAGTATGGCATCCCCGTGCTGCGGTTTCACTGGAAGTGGACGGATCACGAGATCAACCAGGTGAAGCACATGCAGGAGACGTTCCGCGCACTGGTCTCGGAGATGGGCGGGGAAGTCTTCTCGGCGATGCCGCCGAAGGAACGCGGGTACGGTATCGCGACCGGGGGCGCGATCATTCACGAGCTGGGCACGGTCCGCATGGGCACTGACCCCAAGGCATCCGCGCTCAACCAGTGGTGTCAGGCGTGGGATTGCCGGAACCTGTTCGTCGCCGATGGCGGTCCGTTCGTATCACAGGCCGACAAGAACCCGACGTGGACGATCATGGCGCTGGCCATGCGGACGGCGGACAAGATTCTCGAGTTCCGCAAGGCTGGGACGATCTAGGGTGGAGAGGGTGGGGTGGGTGGAGAGGGTGCAATCGTGGACGGGAGAATGCCGATGACTGATCGGAGAGACTTCGTCAAGTTCCTGGCAGCGGCGCCGCTGGCGCACCTGGCCGTGACCGCGCTCGACATCGAGGAAGCGGCGGTTCACACCCGCGAAACGCTCGAGAAGCTGGCTGAGCGCGGCCAGCAGTATCAGCCGAAGGTGTTCACCGCGCACGAATGGCGCACGGTGCGCGTCCTCGTAGACCTCGTCATCCCGCGCGATGCGCGCTCCGGCAGCGCTACCGACGCCCGGGTTCCTGAGTTCATGGACGTCTTCATGACGAGCCGGGAGAACATGCGGACCTGGATGCGCACGGGCCTGACGTGGCTCGATGACGAATGCCGCAAGCGGTTCAGCAAGACGTTCGTCGATTGCGATGCGTCGCAACGCACCGCGGTGCTGGATGACATTGCCTGGCCCCGGCGTGCGCGCCAGGAGATGCAGCCGGGTGTGCGGTTCTTCAACAACTTCCGGAACTTCACCGCCTCGGGGTTCTGGTCGAGCAAGATGGGCGTCGACGACCTGCAGTACATGGGGAACCGGCCGATCGCGCAGTGGAACGGATGCCCGGCACCGGCACTGGCGAAGCTGGGCGTCCGGTATTCCTGAAACGGGTAGACGGGAACGGAGATGGGAGATGGGAGATGGGAGATTGGAGACGGGGTAGGCGCGTAACACGGGTTGAAGTCCGGATGCTCACGCGCGCGTTGCTCATAGCGGCGGTCGTCTCGGCGCCTTTGCACGGTCAGCGTGTCTTCCCTGGCGGGCCCTCGTTCCCGTTCTCCGATTCCGCCGTCGTCATCACGTTAGGCACGGGGACGCCGGTGCCGAACCCTGAACGCGCCGGCCCCGCGACGGCCGTGGTCGTCGGGCGGCGCGTCCTGCTTTTCGACGCGGGGGCCGGCGTCATGCGCCGGCTGGCGGCCGCCGGGCTTCCCATCGACGGGGTGACCGCGGCCTTCATCACCCACCTGCACAGCGACCACACGTTAGGCCTGCCGGACCTGATCCTCACCTCGTGGGTCATGGGGAGGAGCACGCCGATGCGGCTGGTTGGCCCACCCGGTCTGACACGGATGACGGACCACCTCACCGCCGCGTGGGGGGAGGACACCCTGGTGCGAGTGACCGGGCTCGAACGGGGTCGCCCCGGCGGATACCGTGTCGAAACCCGGGAGGTGCAGGGCGGCATCGTCTACGACAGCGGAGGCATCACCGTCACCGCCATCCGCGTGCCGCACGGCGAATGGGAGCACGCCTTCGCCTACCGCGTCGATGCCGCTCGGCGGAGCATCGTGATTTCCGGGGACACGCGCCCGAGCGACGCGCTCGAACGCGCGGCGTCCAACGTCGACGTCCTGGTCCACGAAGTGTATCCCGAAACGCGCATCGCGCCGGAAAACCGCCCCGGCGGCGAACTCTGGCCGCGCTACCTGCGTGAGGTGCATACCTCCGACGTGGAGCTGGGCAGAATGGCGGGGCGGGCCAGGCCACGGCTCCTGCTGCTGACGCACGTGCTCTTCATGGGTGCCAGCGAGCAGGAACTTGTCGACGGTATCCGGCGAGGCGGGTTCACGGGGCGCGTGGTCGTGGCGCGGGACCTCGTCCGCTACTGATCGCCCTCCATCGCGACCGTCGAAGGAGCCTGCCGAAGCCCCGGCGAGCGTCCCGCGTGCCGGCCACGGCTGACTCCCGGACGGTCAGCCCCTTCCCCACCAGAGGCGCACGGTCGAGAATCCGGGGTGCGCTACATGGTCATCGAGAATTTCAGGCCGGGAAAGGCCCCGGACATCTACCGTCGCCTCGAGCAGTCGGGGCGTCGCATGCCGGCGGGTCTCACCTACGTGGGCAGCTGGATCACCGATGATCTGCAACGCTGTTACCAGGTCATGGAGTGCGACGACCCGTCGCTACTCGATGAATGGATCTCGAACTGGGCGGACCTGATGGACTTTGAAGTCCTTCCTGTCATCACTTCGGAGCAGGCGAAGGAGAAGGCGCTGAGGTAATGCGACGTCAGTGCTGGTGCCCGCGGGTGCCGATCGCTGAGAACCTGACGAACCCTTGTGCACGGAGCTTCAGATGCGTCGTTACACCCGGGGTGAGTTTCTCTCGCTGAGCGCAATGCTGGCCGGTGCGGCCAGCCTGACGAAGCTCCCGTTCGGGCGCCTGAATGCGCAGACGCCCCCGTTGCCCTCCGGACCACAGCGCGCTACCGCGATCGAAGCGGATCTCATTGTGGTCAACGGGCGCGTCCTGACGATGGACACAGCCCAGCCACGCGTCGAGGCGTTTGCCGTCAAGGACGGCCGTTTTCTCGCGATCGGCTCCAGCGACGATATCAGGAACGTGGCGAGCAGTCGTACACGCGTCATCGACGCCGCGGGGATGTGCGTCGTGCCGGGCTTCATCGACGCGCACTGTCATCCCAGCGGCGTCAACGAGCTGTTCGGCGTCGTGGTGACGTCCCTCAGGACGAAAGCGGAGCTGATCGACGCGCTGCGGAAGAAGGCGGCGACGACGCCGCCCGGTTTCTGGGTCGAGGGGCAGCTGTTCGACGACACGAAGCTGACGGATGCGACGCCACTCGACCGGCACGACCTCGACCGCGTGTCGACCGCGCACCCGATTGTCGTGAACCACCGTGGCGGTCACACCTCCTGGTACAACAGCAAGGCGCTCGAACTGGCGGGTATTACGCGCCAGACCCCGGATCCCGAGCACGGCCGGTTTTTTCGTGACGC
>DAIUET010000046.1:0-14182 GCA_036845045.1 Gemmatimonadaceae bacterium
GCAACGTCGCCGGTGGCGCCCAGTCGCCGGCGGACGCCCGCGCCTAACGAAAGTCCCTCGGCGCGATTCACCCGCGCCAGGTCAGAGACCGATCCCGCGAGCAGCGCGCCGGTCCGGACACGCGCCAGCGCGGCCTGTCCGACGAGCTCCACCGCGCGTGCCTGAACCCGCGCCAGCTCCTCACTCGACGCGGTCGCGAGGTCGGGCGGCACGACGGCACTCAACGGCTCCGTAAAGCGGTAGGCGGCGCGCCGATCGGGCGGAGCCAGCTCGATTTCCGGTCCCCGGAACCGGATCGGCGGGACACCGGCGTTGATCCGGTAGCAGCAGATCTCGAATCCGCCACGGATGATGCCGCGGGCCGGGAAGTCGAGCCAGGTTCCGCTGCGGCGGATCTCGATCTCCTGGCGGCGCGGAAGCCAGAATCGTTCCTCGATGAGGGCGTTGTCGAGCACGATGGCAACGTCCTCGAGTTGCTGGTCGAGCAGCGCCGCCCGCGTGAACGAGAACGCCATGCGCACCACCTGCGCATCGGCCCGTGACAGGTAGATCGCTCCCACCGCCGCCGGGGCGCGATCGTTCCGGGGCCGGATGCGCACTTCGAAGACCTCGATGACCTGGCCGGGCACCTCGATGCGCAACGAGTCGCTGATCGCGTAGTCGTAGGTTCGGAGGCCGGCCGCCGAGAGGGGGTGCGGTACGTCGCGTACCTCGTCGCCATCGCCGAGTCGGATGATCTCGGGGAAGTTGTTCTGGACGATACCGAGATGATCGCGGTGGTACTCGATGTCCGTCGGCAACAGCAACGTGTCGCGCCGGCCGAGGATCAACTGCTTGCTGTGATTTGGCGCGCGCCAGTAGACTTCGAGCGCAATCTGGTCTGCCTTCACCACCTTGGGCGGATCGGGGAAGCCTTCACCAATCTGCGCCAGAAAGGTGAGCCTTCCCAGGGCGGTCGCCGTGTAGTCCGTCAGTCCGGTATCGGCCAGCTGCCGCGCGCGACGCTCGGTTGCGCGAGTCACCAGTGCGGTCACGCGGGCGTCGTTCCAGTCCTGCGCGGCCGGAGGAGTGGTCACGGCGGGCATCGACACCACGGCGACGACGGCGGCCAGAGCCGCGCTGAATCGAGGCATGCAAGCGAAGTATCGGATTACAGCACGAGGGAGAACAAGATCCGAGATGGGAGATCGGAGATCACCTTCCAGCCCGATTGCCACTGGATGCTGTCGTAATCAGATCGTGAACTTCTTCTCAGACCTCAAGTCTCTCATCTCGTGAGGTTCGACCGCTTCCGCGAACTCGCCCGTCCAGGCACACTCGTGCCCGTCTGGAAGGACGTGCTCCTCGACACGGACACCGCGGTCTCGGCATTCGCCAAGATCCGGCGGCCCCCCTTTGCGTTCCTCCTCGAATCGGCGCCCGCGGGATCGGAGACCTGGTCGCGGTACACGTTCATGGGGACCGAGCCGCGATCCGCCTGGCGGCTGCGCGACGGGAAGGTCGATACGTGGACGCCGGCGGGTGGATGGGTCGGCGGCGAGCGCTGTGACGACCCGATCGCCGACCTTCAGCGACGCGTCCGCGCGGAGACGCCGGTATACGTGCCTGAGTTGGGCGCATTCTGGTCGGGAGCGATCGGTTACTTCGCGTACGACGTCGTGCGCACGATCGAACGCCTCCCTTCGCCACCGCCCCGAGGCGTGGACACACCGGACGCGCTGTTCGTCTTCTCGCGCTCCATGCTGATCCTGGACAACCTGCGCGGGCTGGGCCGCATCGTGGTTGCCGTCCCCATAGCCGAAGGAATGTCCGAGGCCGACCTTCGCACGGAATTTCAGGCCGCGGAACGTGAGATCTGGCTGCTCAGCGAGCGGCTCCGCGCTCAGTCGCCACTGCGGCCGCTGGCACTGGCGGCGTCTGCGCAGCCGGCCGAGGGACGCTCGACTTACGAGAAGGCGAGGTTCACCGGGGATGTCGAGCGCATCAAGGAATACATCCGGGCGGGCGACTGCTTCCAGGCCCTCCTCGCCAGGCGTATCGAAGTACCGCACGACTTCGACAGCGCCGACCTGTATCGCGCGCTGCGCGCCCTGAATCCGTCGCCGTACATGTATCACCTCCAGCTCGACGGCGTGGAGCTGGTCGGCAGTTCACCGGAGCTGCTGGTCCGTGTAGCCGACAACCGTGTGACCGTGCGACCCATCGCCGGCACCCGGCCGCGCGGCACGACGCCCCTCGAGGACGAGCGCCTCGCGGCGGAGCTGCTGGCCGACGAGAAGGAGCGCGCCGAGCACGTAATGCTTGTGGACCTCGGCCGCAACGATGTCGGGCGGATCGCGCGATACGGGACGGTGAAGGTCTCCGATTTCATGACCGTGGAGCGTTATTCACACGTGCTTCATATCGTGAGCCAGGTGGACGGAGAACTGCGCGAAGGGTATTCGGCGCTGGATGCCTATCGAGCGACCTTTCCCGCGGGCACCATGACCGGTGCGCCCAAGGTGCGCGCCATGGAAATCATCGATGAGCTGGAGCCGGAACGCCGCGGCCCCTACGCCGGCGCGGTGGGCTACATCGCCATGGGCGACCAGCGGATGGACCTGGCGATCACGATCCGCACCTGCGTCATCGCCGGCGGCACGGCCTCCATCCAGGTCGGCGCCGGCATCGTGGCCGACTCGGTGCCGGAGCGCGAGTGGGACGAGACCGAGAACAAGGCACGGGCGTTGCTGACGGCACTGGGGCGCGTGAGGCCGGCGGCGCGCTAGGCCCGACCGCCGCATCGGGTCATATTGCACGTACATGCCATTCCGATTGGTGAGCGCGGATGGGCAGCTGTCCTTCGAGCTGCGGGCGGGTCTCCCGCTCGTGCTCGGGCGCGCCCTGAGCAGCGACCTGCCGGTGCTCGACCCCACGGTCTCGCGCCGTCACGCGGAGCTCACCATCGAGCCCACGGCCGTGACTGTGAAGGACCTCGGCTCGAGCAATGGCACCTTCGTCAACGGCAGCCGGGTCACAACGACCTCGCTCCACATGGGCGACCGCGTCGTGTTCGGGAAGATCCTGTTCGAGTTGCAGGAGATGAGCCCGATGCTGATCGACGACGGCACCGCCGAGGTCAAGCGGCGGGCCGCCCGCGCGGGCACGACCGTCATCCGGCAGGTTCCTGTCCCCGACGCCGACCTCACGCTCGAGCGCGCGCTGCGCGCGAGCGGTGTGCAGCAGGCCATCGATGAGACGCTGGTCACCCTCCCGCAACACGAGAGGGACCGGCTGAAGTTGACGTTGCTGCTGGAGGTGTCGAAGGCGCTGACCCGCGCGACCACGGTGGATGCACTGCTGGAGAAGATGCTCCAGTTCACCTTCCGACTCGTCGAGGTGGACCAGGCGTCCCTGCTGCTCCTTGACGACGAGAACCGCCTGGCCGAGCGGCTCACGCAGGTCCGCGATGGCGGCGTGGTGCACGACATCCCGATCGCGCTGGCCCAGTCCGCCCTCGACCAGAAATCGGCGCTGCTCTCGGACTACGCGTCGCAGAATGGCGGGAGTGTCCCGTCTCGCACGTCCATCTGCGCGCCCCTCATCGGCGGTGAAGGACGATCGCTCGGCGTGCTCTATGTGGACAGCGCCAACAGCACGCGCCGCGTCGACGACGACGACCTGGAGTTCCTCGTGGCGTTCGCGGGGATCGGCGCTGTCGCCCTCGACAACCTGCGGTTCGCGGAACGCAGTCGTCATGAGGCGATGGTGCGCGGCAACTTCGAGCGGTTCTTCACCCCGATGCTCGCGGCGCGGATCGCGGCGGCGCCGGAGTCGCTCCGGCTGGGCGGTGAACGGCGGGACGTGGCGGTGCTGTTCAGCGACATCCGGGGGTTCACGACGCTCGCGGCCCGGCTTTCTCCCGTGGAGACGGCTCGCCTGCTGACGGAGTACTTCTCGGAGATGGCCGACTGCGTGTTCAAGCACGGGGGCACGCTGGACAAGTTCATCGGCGACGAGGTGATGGCACAGTGGGGAGCGCCCATCAGCGAACCGGACGACGCCGATCGCGCGGTGTCCGCTGCGCTGGACATGATCGCGGCCCTGCACCGCCTGAATGCGCACTGGCTGTCGCAGGGACGCCCCCGGCTCCAGGTGGGGATCGGCATCAACTACGGCGAGGCGTTCGCCGGGTACCTGGGCTCCGAGCGCCGCCTCGAGTACACCGTCATCGGTGACACGGTCAACACCGCCAAGCGGCTCTGTACGGCGGCGCAGGGAGGTGAGATCCTGGTCACCGCTTCGATGCGCAACCGCCTGACGAGGACACATGAACTGACGGATCACGCGCCGCTCGATATCCCGTCGCGCGGGGAACCGCTTCCAGTCTTTCGCGTCATCCGGTGACCGCCGCCATCCCGAAGGACTACATCCGGTTTCAGGAGGGTGATGCGCACGTGATCGCGCATCAGTCGTGCGTGGACTGGGCGAAGTCCGTCCTGCCGGAGCAGACGCTCTACACGTGGGCGGCGAACCAGTCGGACGCCCGCGACCTGGGGGGTCGCGTAAGCGCCTACTCGGTGCTGCTGCCGGGACAGGACCGTCGAGTCGTGATCCGGCACTCGCACCACGGCGGGCTGCTGGGCCGGTTGCAGGGGGACCTCTTCCTCCCGCCGACGCGCGCGCCTTATGAGCTGCTGATCTCACACCTCCTGGCGGGGCTCGGGGTCCGGACGCCACTGGTGGTCGCCATCGCCGTGTACCGGGCGAGGAAAATCTTCCGGCGCAGCGACGTGGTCTCGCTCGAATTGCCGGGACGCGACCTCGGGAAGGCGCTGCGCGACCAGCCGGATGCGGACGTGCGCCGCGGCTGGCTCGACTCGATCGCGGCGCTGATCCGTTCGCTCACGAATATCGGCGCCTGGCACCCCGACCTGAACGTGGGGAACGTGCTGCTGGTGGAGAGCGGTCCGAGCGCCTGGGACGCCTATGTGCTCGACATCGACCGGCTGCAGTTCGCGCCGCCGAGCGATCCCACCGTGCGCGACGCAAACCTGGACCGATTGGAGCGCTCGATCCGGAAACTGCGAGCCCGGTTCGGCGTCGGCTTCGACGACGCCGAGATGCGACAGTTGCGGGAACTGTCCAGCGCCCCTGTCCGCGCGTGACAGGTCGGAGCGGAGGCGCTGACGCGCCTCAGGCACGGCTGGATCGCATCTGCATCGTGATGATGAGCGCGGTGGGGGATGCCGTTCACGTCCTACCCGTGATCAATGCGCTGAAGCGACACGCCCCGGCGTGTCACATCACCTGGGTCCTGCAGCCGGGTCCCGCGTCGCTCGTCCGGGGCCATCGGTCGGTGGACGAGATCCTCATCTTCGACCGCTCGGCCGGGATGCGCGCCTTTGCGCACGTCCGCCGGGAGCTTGCCACCCGTGCCTTCGACCTCGTCATCAACCTGCAGGTGTACTTCAAGGCCGGCATCGTCACCGCGTTGACGCGGGCACCGGTCAAGCTCGGCTTCGACCGGGCGCGGGCGCGGGACCTGAACTGGCTGTTCACGACGCATCGCATCCCGGCGCGGCGGGTCGGGCAGCACGTGCAGGACCAGTACTTCGAGTTTCTCGAGGCGTTAGGCGTCCGCCCCGAGCCGGTGGTGTGGGACCTGGGACCGTGGCCACACGAGGTGCGGTGGCGCGAGGAGTTCTTCGCGACGTTCGACCGTCCCGCGGCGTCGATCGTGGTGGCCACCAGCAAGGCGGAGAAGGACTGGCTGCCGGAGCGCTGGGCCGAGGTGGTCGACCTGCTGGTGGAGGACTACGGGCTGCAGCCGGTGCTGGTGGGCGGCCAGTCACCGCGGGAGGTGGCCGCCGAGCGGGAGATCATGGCCCGGGCGCGTCACGCGCCGGTTTCCGCGTTAGGCAGCGGGCTGCGTAACCTCGTGGGGATTCTCTCCGGTTCGTCGCTGGTCCTGGCGCCGGATACGGGCCCGCTCCACATGGCGGTGGCGCTCGAGCGGCCGGTGATCAGCCTGATGGGGTACACGAATCCCAGGAGGACCGGCCCGTACCGCCGGTATCACGACCTGCTGATCGACGCGTATGGCGATCCGGGGGAGGACTACCAGGTGACGATGGAGAACCGGCCGGGGCGCGTGCAGCGGATCACGGTTGATCAGGTGCGGGAGAAGCTGGTGGTCTGGCGGGAACGCTACTCGAGTTGAGCGTGGACTGGAACGTCGAGCCATTCAACGTATGTAAAGAGCCTTCACCACGAAGGTCACGAAGGCTGCATTTTGTCATCTGGCAGGCCCCGAACGCTGACCGGGACCTGATCGCGGCTGATTCCCGACGCGGCTTCGTGACCTTCGTGACCTTCGTGGTGGAGTCTTTTCCCGTAACCAGGAAGGCCCTGGGCATCCGGTCGCGGCGCCTCAACGGGTGACCGGTGGCATCCCGAACCGGTACTCGACGCCCACCTGCCCGAGCAGCCCGACCAGCCTGCCTAACGCGAATCCCATGACCGCGAAATAGTCGCCGTGTACGTGTTCGACGATTACCGGCCGTACCCAGAGCGGCTGAGCGACTCCGCCGCCGCCGGATCTCGTCCAAGGCGCTTACGGGGTTTCGGTGATCCGGGCGCTCCCGGTCAGGGGTCTTCCAAGGCAGCCGTTTGTTGACGGCGTCCTGTGGTCGGAGTATCCTCGCGTACCGACCGACGCCATCCGTGCTGTTCCGGTTCAGTGCTTCCCTGGTGCCTTCGCAACGTCCGATGCCGGTCCCCGTTGCGGTTGAGGGCTTGTGAGATGCAGCGTCACAGGATCCTGCTGGGTTCCGTGCTCGTGTTCGGGGGCCTGGTGCTTGCCACAACCCCGACTGCACTCCGCTTCCTGGCATACTGGGGAATGCGCGCTGCGGCGAGCCTTTCGTCGAGCGATCTCGAGAGCCAGACCTTCGATGCCGGCGGCGTTCTCCTGCGGTATGTCGTGGAAGGCACTGGTGAGCCCGTCGTTCTCGTGCACGGGTTCGCGTCGAGCCTGGAGGAGAATTGGCATCGCACCGGCGTAATCGATGAACTGGTTCAGGCCGGATTCCAGGTTGTCGCCTACGATACGCGCGGTCACGGCGGAAGCGGGAAACCGCACGATCCCGCTCACTATGGTGCAGACGATGTTGGTGACATCGTGCGGTTGCTCGACCATCTGGGGTTCCCGCGCGTTCACCTGGTTGGCTACTCCCGGGGCGCGATGCTGTCGCATCACGCGCGGCACCAGTTCCCGGAGCGCTTCTGGACCGTGACACTTGGAGGCTACGGTTCAGCCGGTGACGGCTCAGGGCCAATCGAGTCGTTGGCGGCCGGGGTGGTGGCAGACTCACTCGAACGCGGTCGCATCGGCCCGCTGGTCCGGGCACTGATGCCGGCGAACGAGCGGCTGTCGCCGCGCGAACTGGCGCTGGGCGAGGGGATGCTGACGGGGACGAACGACGTGAGGGCGCTCGCCGCCACGTTCCGCGCACCGTCACTCCCGCTGATTCCGCTCGCGAGCTTCCAGGAGATCGAGGTGCCTACGCTCATCCTGATCGGCGAACACGATTCCATGCGCCGACAGGCCGAGCGCATGGCGGAGGCCGTGAACGACCTCGAGCTGCGCATCATCCCGGGAGCGGATCACCTCGGCGCGCCGGGAACCGAAGAATTCAGCGCCCATCTGATCGACTTCCTGGGCCGTCACCGATCGGGCTCGAAACAGCAGCAGGGGGCGCCGCCCGGAACGAAGGATGCACCGATCTGATCAGAGAGACAGAGCACCTCGCAATCCATCAACCCCCGACCGAACAAGCCAGTCCCACGCGCGGTAAGCGTTCTGAACACCTTCCAACACCGGAGTGGTACTGAATACCACGATGCAGACTCTGCGATCACTCCGCTATGAGTCTCCTCATGCCGGAAGGCCATCGGAATCATGGTGCAGACGCACTTCAACGCGTGATCGGTGGCATCCCGAACCGGTACTCGACGCCCACCTGCCAGAGCAGCCCGACCAGCCTGCCTAACGCGAGTCCCATGACCGCGAAATAGTCGCCGTGCACCCGCTCGACGATCACCGCCCCGTATCCCTGGATGCCGTACGCGCCGGCCTTGTCCATCGGCTCCCCGGTCGCGACGTACGCCTCGATCTGCGCGTCATCGAGCGGCCGGAAGGTCACCTCCACCGACTCGACGCTCGAGACGGTCCGGCCATCGCGCGCCACGGCGACCGCGGTGTGCACCGTGTGGGTGCGCCCCGACAGCCGGCGGAGCGTCGCCTCGGCTTCGGGGATGTCCCCCGGTTTGCCCAGTATCTCTCCGTCGAGCACCACGATCGTGTCGGCGCCGATGACCACCGCGTCCGGGTGAAGCGCCGCCACCAACTCCGCCTTCTCCCGCGCCAGCCGCTCGGCGTGCGACGAAGGGACTTCGCCGGCGAGAAGGCTCTCATCGAGGTCGGCCGGCCGGACTTCATGCGGAATGCCGATCAGCGCCAGCAATTCGCGGCGACGGGGGGATTGCGACGCGAGGACGATGCGGACGGTCATCGCTCGAGCCAGAGCGTGACGGGTCCGTCATTCACCAGCTCCACGTCCATCATGGCGCCGAACTCACCGGATTCGACCGGCAGTCCGAGCGCCGCCAGGTGCTGCTTGAAGCTCTCGTAGAGCGGAATGGCCTGTTCGGGACGGGCGGCGTCGATGAAGCTGGGCCGACGCCCTTTCTGCGCGTCGCCATAGAGGGTGAACTGCGAGACCACCAGCACCGCTCCCGCAACATCCGCCAGTGCGAGGTTCATCTTGTCGGCGTCGTCGGCAAAGAGGCGAATTCCGGCGACCTTGTCGGCCATCCAGGCGACCTTCGCATCGTCGTCGGACGGCGTGAATCCGACGAGAAGGACAAAGCCGCGGCCGATGCGCCCCGCGAGGCGCGCCCGCCCCTGCTCCCGAATCCGGACCTCGGCCCGTGACACCCGCTGTATCAGGACGCGCACGCATCAAGATAGCGGCGAGCCTCGCCGGTCGAGGATCCGAGGCTCGAGGCTCGAGGCTCGAGGCTGGAGGCTCAGGTCCGGACGCTGGCTGGAAACCAGTGGCGCGTGCGGTTGCAGACGTTGCACACCGACAGCATCACCGGCACTTCCACGAGGACACCGACCACCGTCGCGAGCGCTGCGCCCGACTCGGGACCGAACAGCGCGATCGCCGTCGCGACAGCGAGCTCGAAGAAATTGCTGGCCCCTATCAACGCACCGGGGGCCGCCACGTTGTGCGGCACGTTCAGCCACTTCATCAGGCCGTAGGCGAGACCGGCGTTGAAATAGACCTGCAGGAGCAAGGGAATCGCGATGAGCACGACGTGGAAGAACCGTGCTGTCAGGTTGTCGGCCTGGAAGGCGAAGATAAGGACAAGGGTGGTCAGGAGCGCCGCGACGGTTACCGGCTGGAACGCCGGCAGGAAGGCCTGGTCGAACCAGTGCACGCCCCGCCAGCGTCGCAGGAGCACGCGACTGGCCGCGCCCAGCACAAGCGGGATGACGATGAAAACGATGACGGACAGCAACAGCACACGGAACGGCACGGTGAGCGTGCTCGCGCCGGTCACGAGAAACCCGACGATGGGCGCGAAGAGGACCAGCATGATCAGGTCATTGAGCGAGACCTGCACCAGCGTGTAGGCCGGATCGCCGTCGGTCAGGTACGACCAGACGAATACCATCGCCGTACACGGCGCGGCGGCCAGGATGATCGACCCGGCGAGGTACTGGTTGGCGAGTTCCGGAGCGATCCAGGGCTGGAAGAGCACGCGGAAGAAGAGATACCCGATGGCCGCCATCGAGAACGGCTTCACCATCCAGTTCACGAAGAGCGTGACGAGGATCCCTCGCGGGCGCTCCCGCACCGCGACCAGGCTGGCAAAGTCGATCCTGAGCATCATCGGGTAGACCATCAACCAGATGAGGACCGCGATCGCGACATTGATCTGTGACCCTTCGCCAAACTCGAACCGGCGGACAGTGTCCGTGAATCCGGGCAGGATTTTTCCGAGGGCCACTCCCGCTGCCATGCACAGGACGACCCAGATCGAGAGGTAGCGCTCGAACACGTTCATGCGCTTCCGGATGCGGCCCGCGGTCGCGGTGGTCACGACCCGGCGTCCAACCGTCTGCCCCCCGACTCGAGGTAATGCGCGAACTCCACGGGAAGTTCACTCTCCCGAATCGCCCTTGCGGCGCGGTCCACGTCGTACGCAACACGCACGTGCTCCACGCTGGTCGATCCGTCCCCGTCGATGGATAGCAGCGAATAGCCGGAGCGTGGGTCGCCGTCCTTCGGCCGGCCGACGCTGCCCGTGTTCACGAAGTGAATGCCGTCCACGACGCGATGCCACGGGAGGTGCGTGTGCCCGAAGGCAATCACGTCGCCCGACTTGAGGCCTGCCAACCCGGCCATCTTGCGGCAGAAGTCGTCGGAGCGGTCTTCAGTCCAGTAGACCGTGTTGAGTGTCGGCGTCCCATGCACCAGGACCACGGACGGCCCCGCTGCATGCCCGCCCAGCGGATGGAGGTCGAGCCGGAACGGCAACGTCGCGAGCACCCGCTTCGTCTCAGGGCTGCACACTTTTCGCGTCCAGTCAAAGGACAGGTGCGAAAGCGCCTCCTGGCGTGGATCCTCGTAGCGACAGCCGCAGTGCCTGTAGTCCAGGCCGACCGTGGAGTCGTAGTTCCCCGATACGCCCTCGATCCGCCGATCGGTCAGGAGCGCCACCACCTCGTTAGGCCAGGCCGCGTATCCGACCAGGTCCCCGACATGGTACGTCGCCTGCACCTCCCGCTGCCCGATGTCCGCGAGGGCGGCCTCGAGCGCCGGGAGGTTGGCGTGGATGTCGGAGATGAGGGCTAGACGCAACAGGAAGCAGGAAGCAGGAACCAGGAAGCAGGGATGGTGGTGTCCCTGCGGGACACGTCTACGGCACCACGAAGTTCTTTCTTTCCCTCCGCCTTCAGCCCTCTACCTTCAGCCTGCCCTTATCTGGATGCCCTGACGAAAGCGCTCATGATCTTCCCTTCGACAGCGTCCACCAGCCCGGCATCCTCGAGACCTTCCGCCTCGAGGAGCGCCTGCACATCCTCGCGGCTGTAGATGCGCGTAGGCTCGATCGACACATCGGTGAACCCGGCCGCGAGCAGCAGCCGCCGGTACTCGTCCTCATGAAGCGCGCCGGAGATGCAGCCGGTCCAGAGCCCGATGCTGCGAAGCACGGGCTCCGGCAGTTCGCCACGCAGCACGACATCCGAGACCGCAAAGCGGCCACCCGGATTCAGCACGCGATAGGCCTCGCGGATCACGCGCCCCTTGTCGGCCGACAGGTTGATCACGCAGTTCGAGATGATCACGTCGACCGTCTCGGAGGGGAGCGGGATGTTCTCGATCTCGCCGCGGAGGAACTCGACGTTGGTCAGGCCGGACTTCCGCTGGTTCTCGCGGGCGAGCTTCAGCATCTCATCCGTCATGTCCAGCCCGTACGCCTTCCCCGTCGGGCCAACGCGTTGCGCGGAGAGGAGCACGTCGATGCCGCCGCCCGAGCCCAGGTCCAGCACCGTCTCACCGGGCGCCAGCGCCGCCAGCGCGGTCGGGTTGCCGCACCCTAACGAGGCGAGCAGCGCCTCAGCCGGGATCCCCTGCGTCTGGCCCGCTTCGTACAGGTCCGCGGTGATCGGGTCCCACTCCTCACCCTCGGCGCAGCAGCTGGTGCCGCATCCGCACGACGCCTGCTTCCCCTCGTTGGCGCGGCGGGCGGCCGCCCCGTACCTCGCGCGAACTTCCTCGCGCAGCGCGGCGCCGGCATCGACGCCTTCGGCGGCAGGACGGCGCTCCAGGGTGGCAACCGCTGGCTCGTCACTGCAGCAGTCAGGGCCACAGCAGCTCTTCTCGGCAGTGCTCATGAAACGGTATCTCCGTGTAGTGGCAGCGCCATGAAGAGCGCCGTTGAAGGACACGCCTCGGAAAATTCACGCGAGCGGCGCACGGCGTCCGGCGCGGCGTCGCGATCGACCGGCGAAAATCCAAACCGCGGGAAATAGTCCCCCGCTGTCGTCGTAAGCAGGTACACGGATCGCAGTCCATGGCGCCGGGCCCAGTCGAGCCGATCGCGCGTCAGCGCGTCGCCCACTCCCCGCCCGCGCCAATCGGCGACCACCGCCGCCGAGCGGAGGAGCCCATCATCGCCGTGCACCTCGATCCCCTCCACCCCAATGACCTGCCCGTCGGCTTCGGCGATCGCGTACCCCTCGCCGAACTGGTCGCGCAGCCCATCGAGAGGCAGCTCCGAATCGCGGAGGGCCGATTCGACCGCTCCAAGATCCTCCGCGCGGGCCGCGCGGATGGTGAACCGCGGCGTCATCGCGAGTCTCCCTGCCGGCGCGACCGCCGGACGCAGCGATCCACCTCGGCCGACGGACAGAAAACCGTCGGTGCAAGCGCCCGACGCGCAGGAACGCCGCGTTCGGACCGCGACACTGCCGGAGCGTCCGTCCGTCGCCCGCCATCCATTCTCGCTTCATTTTTCGGCATCGTCGTCACCCCTCGTGGCATTCAGAACTCGTCAGGCAAACGCGCGGAGTGCCTGGTGCACCCGCTCCCGCAGTGCCCTGGCCTCGTCGCGCCGGATACGGTAGTAGACCCACTGGCCGACCTTCTCGCTTTCGACCAGCCCCGCTTCACGCAGCAGTCGCAGGTGGTGCGAAACGGTGGGCTGCTTGACCGGAACCGCCGCCTCCAGGTCGCAGACGCAGACGCGACCCTCGTTCCGCGCCAGCACGTCCAGGAGCTGCAGGCGCACAGGATGCGCCAGGTACTCGAGGTCCGTCGCGAGCGACGTGGCCTCGGCATACGTGCGGCTCGGGCGGGCGCTGACGTCGCAGCACCGCTCGCCCAACTGCCGGTCGATGATTTCAAGCGTTCTGGTCACACCCCAGGCTAGCCAGTATATCGACGATTGTCAATATACTAGCGAAGGGCGTTCCCGGAGCGGATCAGAAGAAAAAGAACGGCGGCCGGAGACGTCGAAGGGATGCAACGTGGGAGTGCTGCAGCGCCCTTCGACGGGGGTCGCTTTCGCTTCCCCAACTCCGATTGCCGCGGACGCCGAAAAGGTGTCGTAACTTCAGCACAAAATGCGCCTCCCGCCCCCAAAAGCGACGGTCAGGAAAAGGCGCAAAACTGAGTTCGAGCTACCGGGCTCTGCCCGTCTTACTCGACCGTGACGCTCTTCGCGAGGTTCCGAGGCTGGTCCACGTTCGATCCGCGCTTCACGGCCACATAGTACGCGAGCAGCTGCAACGGCACCGACGCCAGGATCGGCATCAGAAGATCGAGCGTCTCTGGAATGCGGAACTCGTAATCGACCTTGCCGCTCAGCGCTTCCTCGTGACGGCTGGTGATGGCGATGACGCGTCCCCGGCGCGCTTTCACTTCCTGGATGTTCGACGTGATCTTGTCGAACACGGAGTCGTGGGGCGCGATGAACACCACCGGCATCATCTCGTCGATGAGCGCGATGGGTCCATGCTTCATCTCTGCGGCCGGATACCCCTCGGCGTGGATGTAGCTGATCTCCTTCAGCTTGAGCGCGCCCTCCAGGGCCACCGGGAAGTTGTAGCCGCGCCCCAGGTACAGGAAATTCGACGCCCGCTTGAACTCCTCGGCCAGGTCCTCGATCTCGGCCGCGCGATCGAGGATTTCCTGGATCTGCGCCGGCAGCTTGTGCATCGCCTGGATGATTTCCCGTCCCTTGAGGATGGAGAGATCACGCAGGCGACCGAGCTTGAGCGTGAACAGGAGAAGCGCGATGACCTGGCTCGTGAACGCCTTCGTCGACGCCACGCCGATCTCGGGACCGGCGTGAATGTAGATGCCGCCGTCCGCCTCCCGGGCGATGCTCGAGCCGACCACGTTCACGATGCCCATCGTCCGCGCGCCCCGGCGCTTCGCCTCGCGCATCGCCGCCAGCGTGTCGGCGGTCTCGCCGGATTGCGAGATCACGATGCATAACGTCTTCTCGCTCACGATCGGGTTCCGGTACCGGAACTCGGAAGCGTACTCCACTTCGACCGGCACGCGCGTGAGCTCCTCGATCATGTGCTCGCCGATGAGCGCCGAGTGCCAGCTGGTGC
>DAIUET010000047.1:0-9274 GCA_036845045.1 Gemmatimonadaceae bacterium
CCCGTCCCCGGAAAAGGATGCGGCGCCAGGATCCCCGGAGATCCTGGCGCCGCATCCGCAGTGCATTGACGACCGGATTGGCTCGTCGAGATACAACGTAAGAAGTTTGCGTCAAATGCGCGAGAGTGAATTTCCGAACAGTGCCTATCAGGAGGTTCGTTTGCGGTCGAGTTCCTCGATGGTGCGCGTTGATGGCGGACGCTCGCGGCGAAGACGAGCCGCCACGCGCTCGGCCGTGGTCATAACGCGCAGCACGTTTTCACCCGCGAGCTTCCGGAGATCTTCCTCCGACCAGCCTCGTCGCGACAGTTCCGCGAGCAGCCTGGGGAAGGCGGATACGTCCTCGAGACCAACCGGCAGCTGGTTGTCGGTGCCGTCGTAGTCCGACCCGATGCCCACGTGATCGACGCCGGCCACGCGGCGAACGTGTTCGATGTGATCCGCCACATCACCGAGCGTCGCCTTCGGGAGCGGGTTCGCGGCATCCCATCGCGCCATGACCTGGTTCACCGCCGAGGTATCGCGGGGAGACCGCCGTTGTGCCTCCGCCAGCTGCACGGCGCGGGTCCTGCTACGGTCGGCGACCTTCTGCGACACGAAGCCGGGAACGAAGGTCACCATCACGACGCCGCCATTTGCTTTCAGGCGCGCGAGGATGGAGTCGGGGACATTCCGTGGCACGTCGGTGAGCGCGCGGGCGGACGAGTGCGAAAAGATGACCGGGGCTTCGGCGACATTGAGCGCGTCGCTCATCGTGCCGGGTGACACGTGGGAAAGGTCCACGAGCATCCCCAGACGGTTCATCTCCCGGACCACCTCCTCACCGAAGCGCGTCAGTCCGCCGTGACGCGCCGAATCCACAGCCGCGTCTGCCCAGTCGAGCGTGACGTTGTGCGTGAGCGTCAGGTATCGAGCGCCCAGATCGAAGTACGCACGCAGGGCACCGAGCGAATTCTCGATGACGTGACCGCCTTCCATGCCGAGCAGTGAACCGATGCGTCCGGCGGCATGCGCGGTCCAGATGTCCTGTGCCGTGAAGGCAGGTTGCAGGACGTCGGGATACTTCGCGATCACGCGGCGGGCGATGTCGATCTGCTCGAGCTGGACACGCGCATACCCGGAATCGCGGTAATCACCTGGCACATAGACCGACCAGAACTGGCCCCCGACCATCCCACGCTGAAGCCGCGCCAGATCGGTATTCCCCGGTGTCGGGCGTCGCAGATCGTAAGCTTCGACATCGAGCGGCGCCTGCGTGAAGTCGGACCGGATATACCACGGGAGGTCATTGTGTCCGTCAACCAGCGGGACAGCCTCAAGGACGCGCCTGGCTTTTTCCAGGTGCGGATCCTGCGCCAGGGCCAGCGCAGGCGTGAGCAGAACGAGAAGAAGTGCGCGAGTCTGCATGGGATCAGTGCACGACGATGGTGATGGGAAAGGCGATGGCGTGGTAATTGTCCGCCCTCATTTCCGCGGAAGCGAAGTAGGAACCGGCTGGAACGCGTGGTGAGGTTCCAGCAGGCCCGAATTCAATGCCACCCCCCCAGTCCATGTTGAATGTGGCGCTACCACCGGCGGGAATGGTGAGCAACGAAGGGACTGATGCGCACTCGTAGGTGCCACCCTCAGGTGTCATGACGCGCCCGGCCGCGTTCCGAATGAAGATCAGTGCCTGACACGAAGTGGGGAAAATGAGCTGGACCTCCTCCTCGAGCGTATTCGTCAGCGTAACCGTCAGCGTCGTTGTCTCGCCAGGCTGCAGGTCCCGATCGGTCGCCGTGATCAGCGCCGGAATGATCTGTTCCGGGAAAGGCGCGACGGGGGCTTCTTCAACGCAGCCGGCGCAGAGCAGAGCGGCCGCAAATGTGGCGAATCGATTCATGGAAGAAAGGTGACGCCCATCTCGCAAAGCGCAAAGCACACGGATCCGATCGAAACAACTGCCCGTGCAGCGGGCCATCCCACCGCACCGACTCAGTTCCCCCTCGAACGGGTCCGGCGGGTTGGTTGAGCGTCGAGTGGATCGTCCGGCCACGAATGCTTTGGATACCTCGCACGCAGGTCCTTTCGTACATCGAAATACGAGTTTCGCCAGAAGCCGGCGAGGTCGCGGGTCACCTGAACCGGCCTCTGGGCCGGCGAGAGGAGGTGGAGGGTGAGAGCGACGCGTCCGTCGAGGACCGTCGGCGTTTCGCGCGTCCCGAACATCTCCTGGAGCCTGATCGAAACGCCGGGTGCCCGCGGGTCACTGTAGTCGATAGGCACCCTCGAACCCGTGGGGGCTTCGAAGTGCGTCGGGGCCAGGCGGTCGATGGAACGGCGTTGCTCCCCGGTCAGGAGGCCGAGGAGCGCCGTTGTGACATCGATTGAACGAAAGTCCCGGGCCGAGCGGATCAGTCCGAGCCCGTTGCGCAGTCGGTCGAGAAGTGATTCGGACAGGGCCGCATCCGAGACGTCGGGCCAGGAGCCATCGTGCTCGTGGAGAAAAGCCATTCGCTCGCGCATTCGGGTTGCTCCTTCGCTCCACGGCAGCACGCCGAGGCCGAGCCGCTTTACCGCGCCGGCCACTGCGTTCGCGACAAGTGCTGGTTCGGGTTCGAGTTCTGCTTTCCGCGACAGCACGATCGCTCCGAGTCGGCGCTCGCGGAACGCACGCAGGCCGTCGTGATCATCCCATTCCACGAGGGTCTGTTCCACGATCTGATCACCGAAGTCGCTTTCGATGTCATCGGCGGACAGGGCCGTGGCGAGCCAGACGCGCGCTTCGGGCGTCCGGCCGTCCGATTCCGCGATTACGAGATAAGGCTCAGGTGTGAGGGAATCGCCTTCCGGGAGCAAAGCTCCGGTCCCATTGCGCAACTGATATCGCGGAAGAGGACCGGGCCGTCGCCGCGCTACGCGTTCGGGAAATGCGAACGCGAGTATTCTCCCGATCGACGTGTGGTCATCCGGGATTCGTTGATGGTTTGCATCGAGCCGCGAATGCCATCGACGTGCCTGATCGAGCGCTCGCCGCACGGCCCCGGTGTCCGCGTCGGGGAACTCCCGTGGTCGTTCGAGTGCATCGAGGCGGGCACGGACATCCGTTCCCACGGTTTCGCGGAGGTTCCGCAACGGATCGCGTTCGCTCAGGATGGCGGCGATTCGACATGCCAACATGCCCTGACCCCACGCTGCCGCCCGAAGGACCATGTGAGCGAGTCGCGGATGCATCCCGAGTCGGGAAAGCGCTCTCCCGTGCTCTGTCACTCGGCGATGCGCGTCGATCGCCTCCAACTGCCTGAGCAGTTCACAGGCCTGCGCGTAAGCAACGGCCGGCGGCACGTCGAGCCAGGGGAGGTCGCCGGGATCGGCCACTCCCGCCACCGCGAGATCGAGCGCGAGCGGTGCGAGGTCGGCGTCCGCGATTTCCGGTGGAGCAAACGCCTGGAGCGTCGCGTTCTCGTCCTCACGCCACAAACGATAGCAGAGCCCGGGACCGGTGCGGCCAGCGCGTCCGCGACGCTGGTCGGCTGCCGCTCGTGAGACCCGAACCGTCTCGAGCCGCGACATTCCCGTTCGCGGTGAGAAGCGCGAGCGGCGCGCCAGTCCGCAGTCAATCACGACGCGAACGCCGTTGATGGTGAGGCTGGTCTCGGCAATCGACGTGGCGAGAACCACCTTCCGGCGACCAGGTGGGGCATCCGCAATGGCGCGATCCTGATCGGACGGCTGGAGAGATCCGTGGAGCGGGATGACGTCCACGGTGGGCGGAATCACAGCTTCGCGAAGGAGCTGGGCCACGCGATGGATTTCTGGTGCGCCGGGGAGGAAGACCAGCACGTCGCCGGAGGTCTCGGTCAGTGCGGACCGGGTGACACCAGCGACGAACGCCGCGTCGAGCACGCCCGGACGTCGTGCCCCTGGCGGCGGGACATATTTCGTGACGACCTCGTACTGTCGCCCCAGCGAGGTGACCACCGGCGCGGCGTCCAGCAGGCGGGCCACGGCGGTGCCGTCGATCGTGGCCGACATGACGGCAACACGAAGGTCATCGCGCACGAGCCGCCGCGAGTGCAGCACGAGAGCGAGGCCCGTGTCTCCCTGCAGGCTCCGTTCGTGGTACTCGTCGAAGATCACCAGTCCATAGCCCTCGAGCGTCGGGTCATGCTGCACCAGCCGGGTGAGCACGCCTTCCGTCACCACCTCGATGCGGGTCGCGGCCGACACGCGGGAATCGAGCCGGGTCCGATAGCCGATCGTGCGTCCGACCGGTTCGCCCCGGAGGTGCGCCATGCGCTGCGCCGCCGCCCGGGCGGCAACGCGGCGCGGTTCGAGCATGATGATGCGGTCGCCGCCTAACCAGTCCTGGCCGAGGAGAGACGGTGGGACCATGGTCGTCTTGCCCGCGCCGGGAGGGGCGTGAATGACGGCGGACCGCTCGTTCCTCAGTGCGGCGCGGATGTCTTCGAGGACTGATTCGACTGGCAGCACGGGACGAAGATGGCCTGACGGAGACCGCTGAGGTGAGAGGGCGGATGTCGCAGCGGCGGCCGGGGGGTAGAATCCGTCCTCATGCCCGAACTCCCAGACATCGCGGTCTACATCGAGGCGCTCGAGAGCCGGATCACGGGGAAGGCGATGAGCCGGGTGCGCATCGTAAACCCGTTCGTCCTGCGGACGGTAGATCCGCCGATACAGCGGCTGGTTGGCACGCGAGTCACGGGTTTCCGCCGGATGGGAAAGCGGATCGTGGTCGAGTTCGAGGATGACCTCTTCCTGGTGATTCACCTGATGATCGCGGGACGGCTGCGCTGGCGACCGCCGGGCGGCACGGTCGTCCGGCCGGCGCCGCTGGCACAGTTCGACTTTCCTGAGGGCGTCCTCGTGCTCACAGAGGCAGGGAAAAAGCGGCGCGCCTCGCTTCACCTGGTGAAGGGTGTCGGCGGGCTGACGCCATTCGAGCGCGGCGGTCTCGAGGTGCTCGATTCAAGTCTCGCGGCGTTCGCCGATCGGTTACGATCTGAGAACCACACGCTCAAGCGTTCACTCACCGACCCGACGCTCTTCAGTGGAATAGGGAACGCCTATTCGGATGAGATCCTGCACCGTGCCCGGCTCTCGCCGCTGCTGCTCACGGCGAAGATCAACGACGAGCAGGTCGCGGTCCTGTTCAAGGCCGTCCGCGAAGTTCTGATCGAGTGGACAACACGGCTGCGCGCTGAAGCCGGCGGAGAGTTTCCGGAAAAGGTGACGGCGTTCCGGGAGGGGATGGCCGTTCACGGCCGATTCGGCAAGCCATGCCCCGTGTGCGGCGCACCGGTGCAGCGGATCCGGTACGCCGACAACGAGACCAACTACTGCGCGCGCTGCCAGACCGGAGGGCGGCTACTGGCGGATCGCGCGATGTCGCGACTTCTCAAGCAGGACTGGCCCAGGTCGCTGGATGAACTATAGACCCGGGCGCTAGCGCTGTTTCCCGTTGAGCATCGCTTCACGTTTTGCCTTGAACTCGGTGCCGGGCTTCCATTCCGGCCACACCGTCGATTGAGCGATGCGGTAGCCGACCTCGAAGAGCATCTGGCCATCTTCGACGGCGCCGGACAAATCCCAGTCCGGTTTGATCTCGTCGCTCGGCTTGTGATAGTCGTTGGTGGTGTACTCGTTGCGCTTCTGGAGTCCCCAGCCGGACGGCTTTCCGACGTAATTCACCCCGGCGTCCGCATAGAGGGCCGGTACGCCCTCCTTGGCGAATTCGAAGTGATCCGAGCGATAGAAAAAGCCCTTCTCGGATTCCGGGTCAGGGACGATCGTGCGGCCCGCGGCGGTCACGACGGAGTCGAGCACATCATCGAGGGTGGAGTTGCCGAGTCCGATCACGACCACATCAGAGGTCCGTCCCCACGGGTTGGCGCCATCGATATTGATGTTGGCCAGTGTCTTCTCGAGCGGGTACAGCGGATGCTGCGCGTAATACTTGGCGCCCAGCAGGCCGGCTTCCTCGGCGGTTACGGCGAGGAAAAGGATCGACCGCTTCGGCGCCGTCTCGAGCTTCGTGAAGGCCTTTGCGATCTCGAGCATCTGCGCCGTCCCCGATGCGTTGTCGAGCGCGCCGTTGAGCACCTGGTCGCCTTCGAGGGAGGAATTCTTCCCGAAGTGATCCCAGTGCGCTGAATAGATGATGTACTCATCCTTCAGCGCGGCATCGGAGCCTTCGAGCCTGGCGATCACGTTGCGGGACTGCACGCGGCGAATCGCGTTCCTGACGCGCCAGGTCGCCGTCGCGCCGACGAGCGGAAGGGGGGTGAACGCCTTCGATGCCGCGAACAGGGAGACGCCGCCGAAGTCGCGGCCCGCCGCAAGAAACAGTTCACGGGCCTTCGCTTCCGTGATCCACCCCTCGACTCGGACACGACTTGCCGCTCCGGCACTGGGAATGTCGAGGTTCTCCTGTCCCCAGCTCCCGCTCACCACCTCCCACGGGTACCCGGCCGGCCCGGTCTGGTGGATGATGATCGCCGCCGCCGCCCCCTTCTCGCTGGCCTTTTCGTACTTGTAGGTCCAGCGTCCGTAATACGTCATGGCCTTGCCGCGGAACATGGCGGAGTCGAGCTGCGTCGAATCGGCAGCATTCGGGACCGGCGGATCACCGACCATGATGAGCACGGTTTTCCCGCGCACGTCGACATCCTTGTAGTCGTTCCAGCCGTATTCGGGGGCTTCCACGCCGTAGCCGACGAAGACGACCTCCGAATCGAGTACGTCGACATTCGACGTATCATGCCGGGAAACGGCGACGAAATCCTCATTGGGGCGCATCGCCACCGGCTTCCCGGCCACTCGAATCGACGCCGTCGAGGAGCCGGTGTATCCGATCAGCTCGACGTTCTGGACGTAACTGCCGTCGGGGTTGCCGGGTGCCAGGCCTAACGACTGGAACTGCGCGGTCAGGTAGGCAACGGTGCTGTCCTCGCCCGGCGTCCCCGGAGCACGCCCCTCGAAGCCGTCCGAGGCGAGCATCCGGATGTGCGCCATCATGCCGTCAGCGGTGATGCTGCTGAGGGCCGGTTCGAGGCCGGCGCGATCGACGCGCTCGGTGCCGGCGCAGGCGGCGAGGACCAGGGTAGACAGGCTGACGGCGAACACTCTGGGCATGCGAAAACCCCGTGGGGAAGTGGGATGGCGAGCGGCACGGCCGCACTCTCGCCCGGTAGATTATGGGCTGGGGCGAACGCGCCCGATACCCAGCACCCTGCCCTCCATGTACCCTTACGTCCTCGGCCTTCACAACATTGTGCGCTGGATCGCCCTGATCGCCGGGATCTGGGCCGTGTTCCTGGCGTGGCGCGGCTGGCTGGGGCGGCGCCAGTGGACTGCCACGGAGGCCAGGGCGACGCGTGCGTTCGTGGGCGTCCTGGACGTGCAGTTCGTGCTCGGGCTTCTGCTTTTTGCGGTGTTCAGCCCGCTCACGCGCCAGGCATTCCGCGACATGGGCGCGGCCATGCGAGACGCGCCGGTGCGGTATTTCCTGGTCGAGCATCCACTGATCATGCTGATCGCAATCGCGGCGGCGCATATCGGTGCGGTCCAGGTGAGGCGGGCAGCCAACGACGCGGAGCGCTTCCAGAAGGCCTCGATCCTTCTCGGTCTTTCGCTGGCGGCCCTCGCCGGATTCATCCCGTGGGCGCGACCCATGGTCCCCGGTTTCTGACCGGCCGTAGCATCGTGCGCGCACTCGTCATCTTCCGGCATCTCGCCCCGCTCGTCTTCTCGTTCCTGCGAGATCGCAAGCGGTGGCTGTTCTTCGGACAGCCTGTGGTGCGCACGGTGGAGTTCCATCAGTTGCGTTCCGAACGGCTGGTGTCGGCCATCGCCGCCCTCGGGCCTTCGTTCGTGAAGCTGGCGCAGGTCTTTTCGTCGCGGTCAGACCTGATTCCGGAGCCGTATGTGAGCGCCATCTCGACGCTCACGGACCAGGTACCGCCGGTGCCGACGCCGATCATCGAGCATGAGATCGAGCGGGCCTATGGCCGACCCGTGCGGAGCGTGTTCGAGCGCTTCGAACCGGAGCCACTGGCGGCGGCGTCGCTGGGCCAGGTGCACCGCGCCTGTTATCACGGCGAGGATGTCGTGGTGAAGGTCCTGCGACCGGGCGTCGAGGAACTGGTCCGGAAGGACATGGCCCTGGCGCGTCCCGTGCTGAAGTGGCTGGAGCACCGTATTCCCAACCCGCACCTGCGCAACGCACGCGTCGTGATCGAGGAGTTCGCGACGCGCATTCACGAGGAGATGGACTTCGTGCATGAAGCGGCGAACGCGCAGCGCATCCACGACAACTTTCGTGGCAACGCGCGCGTGGTCATCCCGCGCGTGATCCCCGAGCTGGTGCGCACCCGCGTCCTGGTCCTGGAGTATGTCGAGGGAACGCGGGTGGACCGGCTTTCGAACAGGCCTGGTGAGCGCCCGCAGGATCCGCGTGGCGTGGTGAGCGCTGTCATGGAACTGTACCTGCGCATGATGCTCATCGACGGCTTCTTCCACGCCGACCCACACCCCGGCAACGTGCTGGTCACGCCGGACGGGAAAGTCGTGGTGCTGGATTTCGGCATGGTCATTCCGGTGACGCGCGAACTCCGGTGGCAGCTCGTGACCACGATCTTCGCGGCGATCCGGCGAGACGCTGCGGGCGTGGTCGCCGGCTTCGAGTCGCTCGGGATGATCGACCCGGGGGCCGATCCGTCGCAGGTGCGAGGCCTTGCGGATCGGTTGCTCACGCTCGCCTACGTGGAAATGCCGATGCGGGACCGGGTGGAGCTGGTGACCAACGAGGTCATGGCGGCGCTGTACGACTGGCCGGTGCGGCTGCCGAGCGAGATGGTGTACTTCGCCCGCACGGCGGCGCTCATCGAGGGGCTCGGTATCCGGTACGACGAGAACTTCAACGCCATCACCTTCGCGAGCCCGATCGCACTGCGCCTGCGTCGCGAAATCCTCGTTTCGCTGGGACAGGGTGATCTGCCGCCGATGGACCTGCCCACGGTCGTGGGGGCGGCATTGGGGCTGGCGGCGGGGAAGGCGGTTCGCGCGGGACGGGAGTTCGTGAAGCGGCTGGGGATGGTGCTGTCGGACGGCGGTTCTACTCCGAGTCGGCCGGAGCGGACGCCGACGTTGTTGGCGGGGGACTGATACCTAAAGGCGCAACAGCCAAGGGGCGCAACAGCCAAGGGCGCAAGAGCCAAAGGGCGCAACGGCCAAGGGGCGCTACAGCCAAAGGGCGCAACAGCCAAAGGGCGCA
>DAIUET010000047.1:9374-11644 GCA_036845045.1 Gemmatimonadaceae bacterium
CAGCCAAAGGGCGCAACAGCCAAAGGGCGCAACAGCCAAAGGGCGCAACAGCCAAAGGGCGCAACAGCCAAGGGGCGCAACGGCGAAAGGGCGCACGGCCAAACGGCGCAGAACAACGGCGCGAAAGAAGGGCGACCGCCTAACGAGATGCTACTCTCTCGGCGCAGCGAAGGCCATGCGACCCAGAATGATCTCGGCGCGACGGGTGGCCACCGATCCGTACGGCGGCCAGCGGCGCGGGGCAGGAAGGATCGCGGCCAGACGGGCTGCTTCCATGCGCGACAAATTGCGCGCGGACTTCCGGTAGTGCTTCCGGGCGGCCATCTCGGCCCCGAACACGCCATCGCCCCACTCGGCCAGGTTCAGGTACAGGTCAAGGATGCGCTCCTTCGTCAGGCAGAGTTCGAGCACCAGCGTGAGGTATGCTTCCGCGCCCTTGCGGATGAACGACCGCCCCTCCCACAGAAACAGGTTCTTCGCGACCTGCTGTGTGATGGTCGATGCCCCGCGTAGTCTCCCACCGCGCTGGCTGCGCTGGATCGCCTTCTCGATCTCCTGAAAGTCGAACCCGAGGTGCAGGTAAAAGCGGTCGTCTTCCGCGGCGAGGACGGCGCGGCGCAGGTGGGGCGAGATCTGGGAACGTGAAACAACGGTCCGCTGGGGATATACCGGCCGCTTGCCGTCGGCGAGCCTCTGCCCCGTACGCCAGAGCATCACCGCGGTCGTGGGAGGTTGAATGAAGTTGAGCGGAAGGGTGAGTACGATCGGCGCAACGAGCAGGACCCCCGCCGTCACCAGGAGGAATCGACGGACGCGCCGCCAGGGTATCTGCATGACTACAAGATGGCCGATGTTCGGTGCCCGATGTCAGGTGCGCCCTCACCGATCCGCCCATCCTGTCCCCGCTGCCGGTCGTTGGTGTATCATCTGCCGCCACTCCACCCGAGGTCCGCGTGCGAAAGCTGATTCCGTTTTCAGTATCGCTCCTGGTCGGCGCATTGGTCGCGCAGCCAGCGGCTACGCCACTCCGGGCCCAGAGTCGCGTGCGGCTGGGAATCGAAGTGCTGCTGTCGGACTCATTGCATCTCGTGCGGGGGAAGCGGGTTGGCCTCATCACGAATCACACTGGCGTCGTTCCCGATGGCCGCAGCACGATCGATCTCCTGCACACGGCGAGCGGCGTCCGGCTTACGGCCCTGTTTGCGCCGGAACATGGAATCCGCGGGCAGGCGGCGGCGGGTGCGAGGATCGAGACGACGGTCGACTCCGCCACCGGTGTGCCTGTTTTCTCGCTGTACGGGGCGACGCGTGTGCCGACCGCGGAAATGCTGAGAAACGTCGACGTCGTGCTCTACGATATCCAGGACGTGGGAGCGCGCGTCTACACGTACCAGTGGACCATGGCGCTCTCCGCTGAGGCAGTGACGGCTCTGGGGCGCGAGTTCATCGTGCTCGATCGACCCAATCCCGTCCGCGACGACCGCGTCGAGGGGGGGATCCTCGACGTCGCGCACCGGTCCTTTGTCGGGCAATATCCGGTCGCGTTGCGATACGGCCTGACGCCGGCGGAACTGATGCGCTTCCTGATCGGAACCGGGCTCGTAAAGGCGAACGTCAAGGTGGTTCCGATGGCGGGCTGGCGGCGGAGCATGTGGTGGGAGGAAACCGGCATCCCCTGGCGGAATCCTTCACCAAACATCCGGTCGGCCGACGCCGCGCTGCTTTACACAGGCACGGTGTTTTTCGAGGGAACGAACCTGAGCGAGGGAAGGGGCACACCCAGACCCTTCCAGTTGATCGGCGCAGGATGGCTGAAGGATGCGGCGGAAATCGCGCGCGAGCTGAATGCCCGTCGGATCCCTGGAGTCACGTTCGACACCACCTCGGTCGCAGTCGAAGCCGGACAGAAGTGGGGAGGTCACCGGATTCCGATGATCACCGTCGCAGTCTCGGACCGGGACGCGGTGCAATCCTTCCGGGTCGGTCTGGAGATGCTTCGGGCGATTTATCACCGGCACAAGGGAGAGTTTCAGTGGCGCACGAGCCATATCGACCGTCTCTCCGGATCCACCCGGCTCCGCGACGCTGTCGAGCTCGATCGCCTGGACGGACTCATCGCCGAGTGGGAACGGGAGTCCCGAGACTTCGAGCAGAAGTCGGCGCCGTACCGGATGTATCCGCCGAACTGACCCTTCCAGTTCGTCCCACCCCCCTTGTCAGGGCGGCCGGTTTCGCGCAAACTCTTTGTGGCAAAAGTGTTACGCTGATCT
>DAIUET010000047.1:11744-14027 GCA_036845045.1 Gemmatimonadaceae bacterium
TGGCTGAAGCGGTCCTTGTAACCGAGGGCGAGGGGCGCGTCTGCGACTGCAACAGCTCGGCCCTGACGCTTTTCAATCGTCACCGTGGCGAGCTCGAAGACCAGCACGCAACGGTCCTCCGCCGATTCGACGGACTCGACCAGGTTGAACCGTATCGGCTCGCCCGGGCGCATTCCGTGTGGGTGGGCGAAGCGTGGGCGAAGCAGCCCGATGGAGGGATGAAACTGTGCGAAGCGCGCGTCATGGCCATTCGCGACGCGCGCGCGCGCATCGTGGCCTTCGCCGAGTCGTTCCGCGAAGTCGCGCAGGACAGGAACATTGACCAGGAAGTCCGGGACCTGCTGTATGGCGTCCGTGCCTACGAGCCCGCGGGAACGCCGGGCGAACGACTGTCAGCGGCGCGTGATGAACTTCGAGTGTTAAGTGAAGGGTTTCGCGACCTCGATCACGTCCTGAAGCAGTACGAGCGGCTACTTCCTTCACTCGGGGCAGACGATCCGTTGTCCGAGTCGGTCGCGGGCGCGGCGCACGATGCGAGGGCAGCTGTGGCCGCGGTGGGCGTGCCAGCGCTGCTCGAGGAAATTCCCCGGGCACTGTCGCGGCTTCGTGCCAACCTGCAGAACTTCTCTCACGGCGAGCCGATGAGTGGTGAGACGGATGCGTCCGGGTCCGGTGGCGAGGTTCCGCGCGGGGCGTCCCGTCCGATCTCCTGATTCACGCGCGCTTTACCGGCGCATTTGCGGTGAACTAGGTTGGGAGTCCACCCAACGTCTTTCAGGACGACAGCGTGATCGTTTCCCTTCCGGAATCACCACAGTCCATCGCCGACGCGACCTGGCCTGACCTCGAACCGCTCTACGAGTCGCTGGCAACCGCGCCAATCGATGATCCGAAAGAGTGGTTGCGCGAGTGGTCGAGGCTCGAAGAGATCGTCGAGGAAGCGGGAACGCTGGCGATGATTGCCTACACCTGCGACACGTCGGATCCCGCGAAGGAGGCCGCCAACCTCCGCTGGTCGTCCGAGATCTTTCCGAAGGCCGTCGAGATGCAGGTGCGCCTTGCGCGCCGGTTGATCGAGCTGGGTTACACCGAGCCGGCGCTCGAGACGGTCCTGCGCGGGTTTCGCACGGACATCGAGATCTTCCGCGAAGAAAACGTCCCGCTCTTTTCGGAGCTCGAGACCCTGGTCGCCGCGTACCAGAAAATCACCGGCGGCCTGACCGTCGAATGGAATGGTGAAACCAAGACGGTGCCGCAGCTGCAGCCGTTTCTGAAGGACCGGGACCGGAATGTTCGCGAGAAAGCGTTCCGGCTGGGGGCGCAGGCGTACCTGGAGAAGCGGGATGAAATGGCGGCACTCTTCGACCAGATGTACGAGAAACGCCAGCAGGTCGCGCGCAACGCGGGGTTCGCGGATTTTCAGGCGTATGCCTTCCAGTCGAAACACCGGTTCGACTACACGCCCGCCGATTGCGCGTCATTCCACAGGGCGGTCGAGGCGACCGTCGCGCCGGCGGTCGAGCGGCTCATGGAGCATCGACGCCAGCGGCTGGGCATCGAGGTGGTGCGGCCGTGGGATACGCAGGTGGAACTCGAGGGAGCGAGGCCACTCAAGCCGTTCACCGATGTGGCCGGACTGATCGGACCCGCGCGCCGGGTATTCACGTCGCTCGACCCGGAGCTGGGCGCGCAGTTCAACCGGATGGCGGACGAGGGGCTGCTCGACCTGGAGAGCCGTCCCGGGAAGGCGCCGGGCGGGTACTGCACCAAGCTCTCCTGGCGCGGCATGCCGTTCATCTTCATGAACGCGGTGGGTGTGCCGGACGACGTGAGCACCCTGATCCATGAGGCGGGGCATTCGTTCCACGATTTTGCGTCGCACCGGCAGCCTTATGTCTGGCAGCGGAACGTTACGCACGAGGCCGCGGAGCTGGCGTCGATGAGCATGGAGCTGCTGGCGTGGCCGCACCTGTCACAGCCCACCGGCTACTATCCGCCTGACGAGGCGCGGACGGCGAGGATGGAGCATCTCGAGGACGTCCTCGTAACGCTCGCCCACATTGCCAGCGTCGACGCCTTCCAGGCGTGGATCTACACGAGCGGGAAAGGTGGCGATGCCGCGGCACGCGATGCGGTCTGGCTCGAGATCCGGACGCGGTTCGAACGCGGCGTGGACTGGAGCGGCCTGGAACGCGAGCGCGTATCCCGCTGGTACCGCCAGCTCCACATCTTCGAGTACCCGTTCTACTACATCGAGTACGGCATCGCGCAGCTCGGCGCGCT
>DAIUET010000048.1:0-13723 GCA_036845045.1 Gemmatimonadaceae bacterium
GGCTATGCCGGTCACGCTGGGAGGGCGGCGGCAGCCGGGCGGGGATGAGATTCCCATCACCGGACCGTTCCCCGAGGCGCTGGATCGTGGGCGCGAGCTGCTGGCCGAGGGCAAGGTGGACGAAGCGATCGTCGAACTGAAGAAAGCGAAGGAGATGTTTCCCGAGTACGCCCGGCCCGACGGCCCGTACGCGCTGCTGGCGGAAGCGTACAAGCGAAAGGACGACAAGCGCGCGGCGGCGGCCGAGCTGCAGGCCATGACGTCGATCAATGAAGAGGCATTCGTCGAGAACATGGCGGCGGCGACGGCGATGCTCGAACTCGGTGATCGCGCCGGTGCCCTGGCGGCGCTCGATCGCGCGGTCTGGATCAACCCGTTCGACCAGGACGCACACACGCGCCTCGCCGAACTGGCGGCCGAGGTGGGTAATCGGCAGATCGCGATTCGGGAGCGCCGGGCGCTGCTCGCCCTCGATCCCACCGATCGCGTCGAGGCGCAGTACCAGCTGGCGCTCGCCTACGCCGACGCCGGGGATATGGTGTCGGCACGACGCGAGGTGCTCAGGGCGCTGGAGCAGGCGCCAAATTACAGCAAGGCGCAGGACCTGCTGCTCCGGATCCGTGCCTCTCGTCCGCCCGGTGCATCGTGAATCGTGAATCGTGAATCGTGAATCGATCGTGAACCTGAATCGTGAATCGCTCAACAATCGCTAACCGCTAATCGCTGATCGCTGCCCTTCACATGCACCGCCCGTTCCTTTTTCTCGGACTTGCGACCGCCGGCGCGCTGGCGCCGCTGGTGGTGCCCGATCCTGCCGCGGAGCACTACTGCTACACGCAGTGGGACGACAACTCGGCGATCGACAACGCGCCGTACGATGGGCGCTTCACGTTCTTCCGCGTCCGGTTCGAGCCCAGCTTCGGTGGGGGCGGGGGTGGCGGTCGCTTCGGCCGGCGGGGTGTCGACAAGAAGTGGGATCACGATACGCCGCGTGCCGAACGGCACCTGATGAAGATCCTCGAGGAGATCACCATGCTGCGCCCGAAGATGGATTGTGGCGCGGTGTACGCGTTCGGTGAGGCCGAGTCCTTCAAGTATCCGATCGCGTATGTCTCGGAGCCGGGCTTCTGGACGATGGACGAGACCGAGTTGAAGGGGATCCGCGAATACGTGGCGAAAGGCGGCTTCATCATCTTCGACGATTTCTTCGGGCCGCACTGGTACAACTTCGAGGAGCGCTGGCGCGAAGCCTTCCCCGAGTTGCAGTTGCAGCCGATTCCCCGCACGCACCCGCTCTTCGACACGTTCTACGACATCCGCAACACGCAGCTGTTCTACCAGGGCGGAGGCGGCGTTCAGGGAGCGGCGGCGGAATTCTATGGCGCGTACGAGGACAACGACCCCACCAAGCGCCTGGTCGCTATCGCCGGATACAACAGCGACCTCGGGGAACTCATGGAATTCTCCGACGAAGGACTCGTCCCCATCGACCTTTCCAACGAGGCGTACAAGATCATGGTGAATTACATGATCTACGCCATGACCCACTGACCGAGGACCACGTGGCTACAACAGTACAGGACCGGGTGGCGCTGGAAGCGCCTGACGACGTCGCGCTGGCCGACAAGCTGCGCCGCGGGCGCGACCAGATCATGAGCGAGCTGCGGAAGCTCATCATCGGCCAGGATGCCGTGATCGAGCAGTCGCTGACCGCGCTCTATGCCGGCGGCAACTGCCTCATCGTCGGTGTTCCGGGCCTCGCCAAGACGCTCCTGATCCACACGATCGCTCAGGTGCTCGACCTCAAGTTTTCGCGCATCCAGTTCACGCCTGACCTGATGCCGTCGGATATCACGGGCACGGACATCATCCAGGAGGACGCCAACACTGGTCGTCGCTCGATGGCCTTCGTGCCCGGGCCGATTTTCGCCAACATCGTGCTGGCGGACGAGATCAACCGCACGCCCCCCAAGACGCAGTCCGCGCTCCTCGAGGCCATGCAGGAGCACCGCGTCACGGTGCAGGGACGGACGTACGCGCTCGATGAGCCGTTCTTCGTGTTCGCGACGCAGAACCCGATCGAGCTCGAGGGAACGTACCCGCTCCCCGAGGCGCAGCTCGACCGGTTCATGTTCCAGGTCAACATGGACTACCTGTCCGAGGACGAGGAACTGGATGTCGTCCGCACGACGACCGCAATCCAGAATTACAAGTTCCAGCACGCCGTCACCGGGCCCGACATCGTGGCCTACCAGAAACTCGTGAGGCGGGTCCCGATCGCCGAGCCGGTGGCCCGGTATGCCGTGAACCTGGCGCGTGCGTCCCGTCCGGTATCGAGCGCCGCCCCGGATTTCGTGAAGAAGTGGGTTTCGTACGGCGTCTCGGTGCGCGCGGCGCAGTACCTGGTGCTGGGTGGGAAGGCCCGCGCGCTGATGCACGGCCGCTACCACGTGAGCTTCGAGGATATCCGCGCCCTGGCGCATCCGGTCCTGCGTCACCGCATCCTCACGAACTTCCATGCCCAGTCGGAGCGGGTCACCACGGACCAGATCATCGACCAGTTGTTGAACGCGGTTCCTGTGCCCAAGAGCGGCATTTGAGGGTGGTGTCAAAGAAGGGTGGGGAAGGGTGATGAAGGGTGGCCAACCACCGTCACCATCCTCAGTAGCCCGCCCTTCAGTATCCCACCCATCACTATCCCACCCGTCACCAGTGTCCGACGCAGCCCGAGCCATCCAGGAAGCCAGAAGTCAGGAAGGAGTCCCGGGACGCACGTTCCTGGACCCCAAAGTCCTGGCGCGCATCGACGATCTGGAGCTCGTGGCGCGGTTCGTCGTCGAGGGTTTCATCTCCGGCCTCCACCGCTCGCCGCACCTCGGCTTCTCGACCGACTTCGCCGAACACCGGCAGTACATGCCCGGCGACGACACGCGTCACATGGACTGGCGCGTGTACGCGAGGACGGACCGGCTCTACATCAAGAACTACGAGGCGGACACCAACGCCAACTTCCTGGCGATCGTCGACGTCTCCGGCTCCATGGGCTACGGCACCAGCGGCCTGACGAAGCTGGAATACGCGAAGTACCTCGCCGCCTGCCTGGCGTATTTTTCGCACCGGCAGCGCGACCGGGTCGGGCTGGTCACTGTCGATACCGACATCGTCGATTACGTGCCGCCGTCGGCCAAGCACCTCAACCAGGTGCTGCACGGCCTGGATCGCGCGGTGCCGCGCGGCCGGGGTTCGCTGGCGATGCCGCTGCTCAAGGTGTCGGAGAGCCAGCACCGCCGGAGCATCCTCCTGATCCTCTCCGACCTCTACGAGCCGGCGGAAAAGATCCGCGACGCGCTCGGCCCGCTGCGCGACGCCGGCCATGACGTCGTCGTGATGCACCTCCTCGATCCCGCGGAGCTCAACTTCACCTTCGATTCCGCCGGGACGTTCGAGGACCTCGAGAGCTGTGAGCGCATCCCCGTCGTGCCGGGCCGGCTGCGCACGCGCTATACGGAGCTCATCCGCGACCACCTCACCGCCGTCGAGAAGCTGCTGGGCGAGGGCCGGGTGGCCTACCTCATGGTCGACACCTCGAAGCCGGTCGATGAGGTGCTCTTCCAGTACCTGCTGCGCCGCGAGCGCATGCAATCGGTGCGGTAGCCCATGTCCTTCCTCGCCCCGCTGTTCGCGTTAGGCCTGGCGGCGCTCGCCATCCCGATCCTCGTGCACCTGGTGCACAAGGAGCGGAAGGAGACCACGCCATTCCCGTCGCTGATGTTCCTGCTCCGCACGCCCTACCAGCACTCGCGGCGGCAGCGGATCCGGGACTGGCTGCTCTTTCTCACCCGGGCGATGGTCTTCCTCCTGCTGGTGGCGGCGTTTTCCCGGCCCGTCTTCGACCGGCCGCCGGACGCGCAGGCGGCGGCCACCGGCGGCGGACGCGAACTCGTCATCCTGCTCGATCGCTCGTTCAGCATGCGCGTCGGGGACCGCTGGACGCGGGCCCAGGCGGCGGCTCGTCAGGCGCTCGACGGCCTCGGCCCCGCCGACCGGGCCACGCTGGTGCTCTTTTCCGACCAGGCCCGGGCCGTGCGGGAAGCGACCGATGGACGCCCGGCCCTCCGCGCCACCATCGATTCCGTGGCCCCGGTCGACGGCGCAACTCGTTATGCACCGCCGCTGGTGGTGGCCAGGCGCACGGTGGCCGAATCGGACCTCCCGAAGCGTGAAGTCATGGTGATCAGCGACTTCCAGCGCTCGGGCTGGGACGTCGGTGAGGACGCGCGCCTGCCGGCCGGCACCACGCTGACCCCCGTCGACGTGGCGTCGACGGGTGTCGAGGACCGAGCCGTGCGCGCTGTTGAACTGCGCCGTTCCCTGGCGGACGGGCGTGAACGCATCACCGTGACCGCGCGCATCTCGAACGCCGGCCCCGCGGTGCGCGGCCTCGAGGCGCGACTCGACGTGGCCGGGCGCACGGTCGCCACCAGTCGCGTGGACCTGGCCGCCGACGGAGGCGGGGTCGTCACGTTCGAATCGCTGGCCATTCCCGAGTCGCCGCAGCCGGCCGCCATCCGCATCGCGCCGGACAGGGTCCCCAGTGACGACGTTCTGCATTTCGTCCTCGAGCGGGCGCCCTCGATCCCCGTGCTGGTGGTCGAAGGCGGCGCTCCCGGCTCGGACCGCGACGTCTATCTGCAGCGCGCGCTGGAGATCGGTGACCGACCGTCATTCGACATCACCGTGCGCCGGTCCTCGCAGCTGGCGGCGTCGGACTTCGGCGGAAAGCGGCTCGTCATCATCAACAACGCCTCCTGGCCCTCGGGCGAAGCGGGCCGGAGACTCCACGAGTTTGTAAGCAATGGCGGTGGATTGCTCGTCATCGCGGGCGATGCTGTCACGAGCACCAGCTGGCCGGCGCGGGGCAATGGTCTGCTGCCGGTCGTACCGGGAGATGTGCGGGACCGACTCGCTGACAAGGGCGCGGTGCTCGGATTGATCGATCGCAGCCATCCAGCTCTGTCACTGTTCGGTAACGCGCAGAGCGGCGATCTCTCCTCCGCGCGCTTCTACCGGTATCGCACGTTCCAGGCGGATAGCGGTGTGCTGGCTCGATTCGACGACGGTGCGGCCGCCGTCCTCGAACAGCGGACCGGAACCGGTCGCACCATCGTCATCGCGTCGTCGTTCGACGGGCTGTGGAACGATCTCCCGCGCCAGCCCGTGTTCCTTCCGTTCGTGCACCAATTGGCCCAGTACGCCTCTGGGTACCGCGCCGGTCGGAGCGTATACGAGGTGGGCGATCCGGTCGACCTCCAGGGTGTGGGCCCGGCAGCGGCCGACAGCAGCAGAGCGCGCGGCATCGCATACGTTGCCGTATCTCCCGCGGGCAACCGGCTGCGCATCGGCGGCACGCAGGGCGATCCGGCGTTGATCCCGGCGGAAGCCGGGATCTACGAAGTGAGGCCGGCCGGCTCGCCAGGGGCCCGGCCGCGCCTGGTGGCCGTCAACATTCCCGGTCGTGAGCTCGACCTGGCGCGGTTCGATCCCACGCGCCTAACGCAGTCGGTCGCCGCGACAGAAGAGGCGAATTCCGGTGTTTCGTCCCCGGCCGAGGTCGATCTGGCCCAACGGGAGCGCAAACAGTCCATCTGGTGGTATCTTCTGCTTATCGCGGCAACCCTGCTGGTCGTGGAGTCGGTGCTGGCGCATCGGCTCTCGCGCGGCAGGGTGACCGTCACTTAGGGGGCCATATGGCGAGTCTCGTCGAACGGACCGTCGCAACCGGTCGCGTCTCAGGAATCATCCAGCTGGTTCGTCGTCGCTGGCGTCTGAGGCACGTGCTGATCGGACTCGGTGTCCTGCTCGGACTGACCATCGCGGCCCTGTGGATAGCGGCCGTCGCGATGGATCGGGCCGGCTTCAGTGAAACGAGCATCACCTGGGCCCGGATCCTGGTATCGCTGGTCATGATCGCCGTGGGCGCGCGATGGATCGTGTGGCCGGTTGCCCGTCGGCTCCCCGACGGAAAGGTGGCTTTGTACGCCGAGGAGCGGATTCCCGCGCTCGACGGCGCCCTGATGAGCGCGGTGGAAGCCACCTCCGACTCCGCGCCTCCCGAATATCGCGGCAGCGGGCTCACCAGCGGACTCGTCGACGACGCCGTGAGGCGCCTGCGCCCCCACGGAAACGGCGTGGCCGTTGAAGGGCCGGGGATCCGCCGCGCCGGGATGGTGCTGGCGGGTGTCGCCCTCTTCGGCATGGGTGCGTTCATGCTTGGCCCCGACTACCTCCGCTACGGGGCAGCGCTCATTGCGACTCCGTGGAAGAAAGCGTCGGAGGTTGCGCCGTACTCGATCAGCGTCGAGCCCGGGAACGCCACCGTGCCCAAGGGCTCCGACTTCCAGATCACCGCGCGCCTCAATGGATTCAATAGCGAGCTCGTCGAAGTCGTCACGCGACGGGGCCTGAATTCCGATTGGGAACGGATCCCGATGGGTATCGGGACGGATACGTCGCGTTTCGCGGCGAGGCTCTTCGACCTCGACGCGGACGTCGAGTACTACATCGAGAGCAGCGGCGTCCGCTCCGGCGTCTTCAAGCTCACGGTGAAGAACCTGCCCACCGTGAGGAAGATCGACCTCGAACTCCGCTATCCGGCCTACACGGGTCTCGACGTGGAGCGGATCGAGGATGGCGGCGACATCGCCGCGGTGCGTGGCACGCGCGTACGGGTCAGCGTTCGCGCAACGATGCCGGTGCGGACCGGACGCCTGGTCTTTGAAGGGGATTCGTCGGTTGCGATGCAACGGAGCAACGACTCGACCCTGGTGGGCGAGCTCGTGGTGCGCGAGGACGGCTTCTATCGCGTCGAGCTCACCGCCGAGGATGGAACCCGCGTCGCAGGCACCGTCGAATACGTCGTCGATGCGCTGGACGACATGCCGCCCACGATCGCGATCCGGAAGCCCGGGCGCGACATCAGGCCGACGAACGTCGAGGAAGTGTTCGTCGAGGTCGAGGCAACCGATGACTTCGGCGTTGGCAAGGTGGAGCTGGTGTACTCGGTCAACGGCGAGGCCGAGAAAACGCTCATCCTGAATGACAGCAGCGGAACCCGGTCGAAGGATTTCATCGCCGGTCACACGTTCTTCCTCGAGGAACTGGGTCTGCAGGCGGGTGACGTCGTGTCGTATTACGCGCGCGCCACTGACGGTACCGGCGCCCGGGGTGGCCAGCAGGCGGCGACGGACATCTACTTCATGACGGTCCGTCCGTTTGGTCGCGACTACCGCCAGAACCAGCAGGCAGGTGGCGGCGGCGGCGGTGGCGGGCAGGATCCGGGGGCGCTCACGCAGCAGCAGCGGGACATTGTCGCGGCGACCTTCAAGGCCGAACGTGACCGGGAGAAGACGCCGGCGACGACGTTCCGCGAGAACGTCACCACGATTCACCTGGGGCAGGGTCGCCTGCGCGAACAGGTCGACGAACTGGCGGGGCGGATGAATCGCCCGGGCGTCGCGCAGGCCGATACGCTGTTCAAGGTCATCGCCGAATACCTCAACAAGGCCTCGGAAGAAATGAAGAGCGCCGAGGAGCAACTGTCGGAGCGAGACACCAAGGAGGCCCTCCCGCCGGAACAGCGCGCGCTGCAGATGCTCGAACGCGCTGAAGCCGTCTACCGTGACGTGCAGGTGAGCATGGGCGGCGGCGGTGGCGGCGGTGGCGGCGGACAGCAGCAATCGAACGCCGAGGACCTTGCCGACCTGTTCGAGCTGGAAACCGACAAGATGCGGAACCAGTACGAACAGGTGCAGCGCGGCGAGCAGCAACAGGCGCAGCAACAGGTGGACGAAACGCTCGAGCGGCTCAAGCAGTTGGCGGCGCGACAGCAGCAGGAGAACGAGCGTGCCCGCCAGCGCGCGCAGAACATGCAGCAACCAGGTGGCGGCAGCGGTGGTGGCGGCAGCCAGCGACAACTCGCCGACCAGGCGGACAGCCTGGCTCGCCAGCTCGAGCGACTCTCCCGCGAGCAGCGCAACCAGCAGATGGCGGAAAGCGCGCGTCGCCTGCAGGAAGCGGCCAACGAGATGAGGCGAGCCGCGTCGCAGCAGGGTCAGGGTTCATCGTCGGGATCCGCCCTCGACCAGATCGAGAACGCCCGCCGCCTGCTGGAGGAGTCCCGCCAGACGGCTCAGAGCGGGAGCATCGAGGACGCGGCGCGCCGCGCCGAGGAATTGGCGGACAAGCAGCGCGATGTCGCACGCGACGTGCAGGACCTCGCGAACGCAGGTGGCGCGCGGGGAGAACGCGAGCAGCGGCTCGATGAGCGGAAGAACGAGATGGCCGGTGAGGTTCAGCAACTCCAGGAAGACATCGAGCGGATGTCGCGCGACCTGGCCCGGGAGCGCCCGGACGCGGCGCGTGACCTTCGGGAGGCGGCGCGCGGCATGCGCGAAGGGCGTCTGCGTGACAAGATCCAGTTCTCGCGCGGCATCATGCGGCAAGGCGCGAGTGACTATGTGCGGAACTGGGAGCAGGGGATCACGGAAGACCTGGATTCCCTGAGCTCACGCCTCGATCGCGCGAACTCGGCCTCGTCAGGCGGTGGGCAGCGCAATGCGGAGGAAACGCTGGACCGGGCGCGTGATCTCGTCCGTGGCTTGTCGTCGCTCGATGACCGCATGCGCGACCGCGAGAACCAGGCGACGCAACAGGGTCAGCGCGGCCAGCAGCAACAGGGCCAGGCCGGGCAGCAGCAGGGTCAGGAGGGGCGCCAGGGACAACAGGGACAACAGGGACAACAGCAGGGGCAGCAGGGACAAGATGGCCGACAGGGGCAGCAGGGGCAGCAGGGGCAGCAGGGGCAGCAGGGACAGCAGGGACAGCAGGGACAGGGGCAACAGGGTCAGCAAGGACAGCAGGGTCAGGGTCAGGGCCAGGGTCAGGGCCAGGGTCAGCGCGGTCTCGATCCCGCCGGCGGCGCGCGCAGCAATTCACCGAGCCAGGAGCTTGGAGGCGGTGGCGCGCAGGGAGGCGGTGTACGCGGCCCCTACACGGGCGAGGACGCCCGCCAGTTCAGCCGCGAACTGCGCAGTCAGCGTGAGGCGGCGGAGGCATTACGTCGTGAGCTCCAGCAGCAGGGCCGTAACGTCGAGGAGCTGACCGACCTGATCGAGCAGCTGCGGTCGATCGAGGGGACACGCGCGTTCAATGACCCCGAGGAACTGGCGCGCCTGCGCGCGTCGGTGGTGCAGGGCTTCAAGGAGTTCGAGTTCACGCTGCGCCGGCAGATCGTCGGTGCGGAGACCGATCGTCCCGCGTTAGGCGGCAACGAGAACGTGCCGGCCGGGTACCGCGACATGGTCAACGAGTACTTCAAGTCGCTGTCCCGCAAGCCGGCGCCGCCGCCCGCGACGAAGAAGCCGGAGCCGCCGAGATGACCGCCGCCGCCGTCGAGCCGCGCGCGACGCGCCCGTCGCCTGACGAGTACGCACCGTACTACGGGACGTACATCCGGAAGGTGGTCGACGGCGACATCGTGCGGACGCTCAAGACCCAGATCGCCGAGACGGTGGCGTACCTGCGCGGCATTCCCGAGTCCCGCGAGCGCCACCGGTATGCGCCGGACAAGTGGAGCGTCCGTGAAGTCGTGGGGCACGTGAGCGACGCGGAACGCGTCTTCGCCTATCGGGCGCTGCGTTTCGCGCGCGGCGACACGACAGCCCTGCCGGGGTTCGACGAGAATGAGTTCGTGAAGGGCGCGCGCCTGGATGACCGCACGCTGCCCAGTATCGTGGCGGAGTTCGTCGCCGTCCGGTCGGCGACCGTCGCCCTGTTTGATGGCCTTTTCCCCGAGGAGTGGGCGAGGCTCGGGACCGCCAGCGGCAAGCAGATGTCCGTGCGCGGGCTGGCGTGGGTGATCGCCGGGCACGAACTGCACCACCTCGAGGTGCTGAAGACGAGGTACGTGTAGAACGAGGAACAGCAAACCGGAAGCAGCGGGGGATGGAGCGCTGCGCGCGCTGGGTTGCATGCAGCAATAGCAGGCGCCCCGGATCCATGAGATCCGGGGCGCCATCCTCCCCTGCTTCCTGCTTCCTCTCCTCTCTTTCTTATTCCGCCTCCAGGCGCGGAGTACCATGCAGCCGCACGGCGGCCTGCTTCGCCCGCAACCTCAGGTTCAGCATCTCGACGAAGAACGAGAAGAACATCGCGAAGTACGTGTAGCCTTTCGGGATGTGCTGGCCAAGGCCTTCGGCCACCAGGTTCGTTCCGATCAGCACCAGGAAGGCCAGGGCGAGCATCTTGATCGTCGGATGACGATCCACGAAGTCGCTGATTGGCGTGGCGGCCGCCAGCATGATGCCCAGCGCGACGACGTTGGCCGCGATCATGATCGGCACCTCCCTGACCATCCCCACAGCCGTGATCACCGAATCCAGCGAGAAGACGACATCGATCACCATGATCTGCGCCACGACGGAAAGGAGCGAACTGGCCACGCGTTGGCCTTTCTCGATTTCCTCCTCGCCTTCCAGCTTGCCGTGGATCTCGAAGGTCGCCTTGCCGATCAGGAACAGCCCGCCCACCAGCAGGATGAGGCTCCGCCCGGTGAACGGGATGCCGAACAGCGTGAACAGCGGCGTCGTCAGGCGGACGATCCACGCGATCGAGAGCAGCAGCAGGATTCTCGATACGAACGCGCCGCCGAGTCCCAGCCGTCGTGCCCTCGGCTGCTGCGCCTTCGGCAACTTGCTCGACAGGATCGAGATGAAGATGATGTTGTCGATGCCGAGGACGATCTCGAGCGCCGTGAGTGTGAGCAGGCCGACCAGGGCGTTCGGGTCGGTGATCCAGTCCATTGCGTGGTTCCAGCGTTGAAGGGAGTCAGCCGGTTGGCAGAAAGCGGGGATAAGTTAGTGGACGACGCTGCACCCGTCCTCCCGCCACCCCACCGATGACCGACCTTCGTTATCCGATCGGCGCGTTCGTCCCCCCGCAGGACCCCAACAGGGAGTCCCGCGACTGGGCCATCGAACGGATCGCCGAGACCCCTCAGCGGCTCCGGGCGGCCGTTCAGGGTCTCGATGAGGATCAGCTCGACACGCCGTATCGTGAGGGAGGGTGGACTCTGCGCCAGGTAGTGCATCACCTGCCTGACAGCCACCTGAACGCGTACATACGGCTCAAGCTGGCGCTCACCGAGCCGGCACCGGTGATCAAACCCTACGACGAGTCGGCCTGGGCGAACCTGGCCGATACCACCGCGGTGCCGATCGACGTGTCGCTGAACCTGCTCGAAGCGCTCCACCAGCGATGGGTCTCGCTCCTTCGCGCGATGACGGATGACGACTTCCGTCGCGAATACGTGCACCCGGAAACGGGACGTCATGCCCTCGATCACCTGCTGGCGCTGTATGCCTGGCATGGCGCGCATCACGTTGCCCACATCACCACGACGCGTGAACAAATGGGCTGGTAGCGACGTCAGGTAGCTCCTCTCGCTTCGTGAGGCGCCTCCTTACGTTTCCGGCGCGCGTCATGCGCGACATTTCATCTCAGCCCCCTCCGGGAGACGGCATGAAGGCACTGCTCCGCGCTGTTGTCGTGGTGGTCGTTGCAATCATCGGGTTCGCGCAGACTGCATGGGCGATACCGGCATTCGCCCGGAAGTACCGCGTGAGCTGCCTGCAGTGTCACGCGCCGGTCCCGCGACTCAACGCGTTCGGCGAGATGTTTGCCGCCAATGGCTTCGAGTTCGCGGTGGGCGAGCCACCGCGTGACACGCTGGCCACCGGTGATGCGCTGCTTCGACTCCAGAACGACATCCCGCTCGCGATTCGGTACGACGCGTACCTCCGCGCCCAGAACGAACCGACCGCGGGCCAGAACTCCATTGACTTCCAGACGCCCTGGGTCATCAAGCTGCTCAGCGGCGGGCAGCTGGCGGACAAGATCAGCTACTACATGTATTTCCTGCTCAGCGAGCGCGGTGCAGTCGCCGGACTCGAAGACGCCTACGTGCAGTTCACCGACGTCATGTCGTCAGGCGTGAGCCTCATCGTGGGTCAGTTCCAGGTTTCGGACCCGTTGTTCAAGCGCGAACTGCGACTGGAGTACGAGGATTATCAGCCGTACCGCGTGCGCGTCGGCCTGGCGGCCGCCGACCTGACCTACGATCGCGGCCTCATGGCGCTCTGGTCGCCACGCGCGGGCACCGATGTCGCGGCGCAGGTGGTGACCGGACGCGGTCTCAACGAGGCATCGGGGAACCGGCAGTATGATCCCGATGACGCGAAGAGCACGATGCTGCGGCTGTCGCAGGACATCGGGGCATTCCGGATCGGCGCGTTCGGCTATCGTGGGTACGAGACCGAAGCAGGCACGCGCAACACCATCACGATGTGGGGGCCGGATGCCACCATTCCGCTCGGCTCCTTCGGTGAACTGAACGCGAACTACATCCGGCGGGTGGACCGTGATCCGTTCTTCGGGACGTGCTCGGTCGCGACCCCGTGCCCGGGCAACACCACGGTTCCCTTCGAGACCACGGTGAACTCGGGTTTTGCCGAGGCGATTCTGTGGCCGCAGGGCCCCGGCGGACGGCTCTTCTTCACCGCTCTCTACAACTGGGTGGACTCCGATCGCCCGGTGGTGTCGCTGCGGCTGGGGGAACAGGACCAGGGTGACGGGTATCTTTCGACATACAGCACGGCGGCGGCGGGCGCGCATTACCTGTACCGTCGCAATGTGCGGCTGATGGGTGAACTGGGTTGGGACCTAGAGCGGGAGCAGATGCGGCTCGTGCTGGGCACGATGCTCGCCTTCTGATGAGACGATGCACATGAAACTGATGCTGATGAGCGCGGGTGCGGCGATGGCGTTCGGGGCCACGGCGGCGGTCCTGTATTCCGCCGACCGGCAGGCTGGACCTGCCGCGGCCGATGTCGCGTTAGGCGACAGCGTGTTTCACGGGAAGGCAGGCGGTGCGCTCTGCTATGTCTGCCACGGGCCGGCGGGAAAGGGCGTCGCCGGCCTGGGTCCGGACCTGACCGACAAGGAATGGCTGAACAGCGACGGGACGCTCGCGTCGATCGAGAAGGTGGTTCTCGAAGGCGTGCCCAAACCGAAGAAGATGCCGGCGCCGATGCCACCAAAGGGCGGCGGGCAGCTCACCCCTGAACAGGTCAAGGCCGTCTCCGCCTACGTATACTCGTTGAGTCACAAGTAGCGGCGTCGAGCTCGCGGGTCTCGAGGCTCCAGCACCGCACGGGCGCTGGAGCCTCTATCTTTCACGATCCTCGACCTGAAGGCTGAAGGCCAGAGGTTGCGGTATTCCGCCGAGTCACGAGTCACGATCTCAACCCCGGATGCACATGCGTCACCTGGCGTTCCCCCTCACGCTGGCGCTGCTCGCCGCGGCGCCGTCTCCGTCAGCGGTTCCCGCCACCGTCGTACTCGTCGTCAGGCATGCCGAGCGCGCGCCGGGGTCGGGCGACCCGCCCATCTCCGAGGCCGGGAAGGCGCGTGCCGCGGCGCTGGCCGAAATTGGAAAGCTGACCGGCGTGAACGCCATCATCACCACGCAGTTCCAGCGCACGCGACAGACCGCCGCACCGCTGGCCGAATCGGCCGGCATCACCACGCAGGTCGTCACTACGCACGCCGACATCGGCAGGCACGCCGCGGAAATCGCTGCGGCTGTCCGCGAGCACGCCGGGAAAAC
>DAIUET010000049.1:0-7037 GCA_036845045.1 Gemmatimonadaceae bacterium
TGAATTGCGATTCCCACATCGTGAGGTAGTCGGGCCGCAACTGGTCCACCGTCAGCATGACGACGAGCGTCGGCCGCGGCGTCGGGCTTTGCGTCGACGCCGTGCGTATGGGAAGGCTGAGTGCAGTGGCCAGGAGCGCCGTCTGCGCCACTGCCTGAAAAGTCAGTCGGGACATGGCGAGAGAATGTACCCCGGGATACCGGATTGCAGCACCATCCTTGCCATTTTCGTGCCTCCCCGGGCCCTGGCGCGGTGCGTCATCTCCACACGGCGATATCCGACAAGGCTAAACGCCTGATATCAGGGACTCTGGCATCCGCCGCCGGGTAGCCAACCGGAAGCACCAGGAAGGCTTTCTCGTTCGGCGGACGTTCGAGAAGGCCGGAAAGAAAGCCCATGGGATTTGGCGTATGGGTGAGCGTGACGAGTCCCATCATGTGAATCGCGGCGATGAAGAACCCCGCGGCTATTCCGACGGACTCCTGGGAGTAGTAATGCGTCCGCTTCGATCCGTCTGCGTTGAAGCCATATGCCTTGCGGAAAAGCACGACGACCCACGGCGCATCCGTCAGGTGCGCCTTGTGCTCGTCGGTGCCGAGCGGCGCGAGTGCCTCGATCCATTCGGGCGGCATACGCCCGTGATAATTCTGGCGCTCCTCGTGTTCGGCCGCCTCCCGGATGCGCTGCTTCAGGTCCGCATCCGAGACGGCCACGAACGTCCACGGTTGCTGGTGTGCGCCACTTGGAGCCGTCCCCGCGGTGCGGATCGCGAGTTCGATCGCCTCACGGGGCACCGGGTCGCCGGAAAAGTGCCGCGTCGTGCGGCGTCCGCGCATCGAGGTGAAGAACTCGCGAGCGCGGCGAACCACCTCCTCTGGCGGTTGGCGGGTGAACTCGAGCGGGGTGAATCGCGGCTGGGTCATGAAGACGGTCGAGATGGGCGGAGTGCGCTCGACGGCGCGCTCCTCCGGGTGGCTCAGCCTAACGCGCGTTCGAGCCGACTGAGACCGTCCTCGAGGTCAGCCCGGGTTGCCACCAGGGGCGGCAGGATGCGCAGGGTATAGTCTCCGGCGCCCACGAGCAGGAGTCCTTCGTCGCGCGCTCGCGCAATCACGTCCGTCGCCGGCTCGTGAACGTCGATCCCCCAGAGGAAGCCCGCGCCGCGCACGTCGCGTATCCGTCCGCTTCGATGCGCCATCTCGCGCAACGCGGACCCGAGCCACTCGCCCTGCGTCCGAACCGAATCCAGCAGGTCCTCGTCGGACACGCGACCGAGCACGTAACGGGCAACAGAGGCCACGAAGGGCCCGCCACCGAACGTGGTGCCATGATCGCCCGGCTGGATCGCGCTCGCGATTTCGTCCGTCATGAGAATGGCGCCCATGGGCAGACCACCGGCGATCGGCTTGGCCAGAGTCACGATGTCGGGCGTCACGTTGACGCGCTGATAGGCGAACAGGTGACCCGTGCGACCCAACCCGCACTGGATTTCATCGAACACCAGCGCAATACGCCGCTCGCGCGTGAGCGCCCGGAGTTCCCGCAGGTAACCGGCATCCAGCACCCGAACGCCACCTTCGCCCTGGATCGGCTCGATCACGAGCGCGGCGACGGTTTCTGCGGACAGGATGCCTTCCAGGCTGTCGAGGTCCCGCTCGGCGATCGAAACCCCGCCGGCGAGCGGCCGGAATGGCGCCCGATACGACGGCCGGTCCGTTGCCGCCAGGCTCGCAAAGAGCCGGCCGTGAAAGGCGCCCCGCACGCCCACGATTTCGTGCTTGGCCGGTGACCCGAGGCCGCGCGCCCAACGGCGCGCGAACTTGAACGCCCCCTCGTTGGCCTCCACGCCGGAGTTGCAGAGGAAAACCCGGTCGGCGAACGACAGGTCCACCAGCCGCTGCGCGAGCAGCTCGCCCGGCGATGTGCGGAAGAGATTCGAGACGTGAATGAGCCCGTCGGCGGCATCGTGCAGCGCCTGGCGCAACCCGTCATCGCCGTAGCCTAACGCGTTGACGGCGATCCCGCTCGTGAAGTCGACGTACTCGCGCCCCTCCGCGTCGAACAGGCGGATGCCGTGGCCGCGTACCAGCTCGATCGGCGCTCGCTTGTAGACCGGCAGCAGCGCGGATGCGGGCGAGGCGGTGGAGGCGCTGGCGGACGGGGTCGCGGGTGGTGCCATAAGGGTCGCCATGGTCAGGCTGGGGAGTGGGCAGTTGTGAGTCGGGTTCCGACGCGAGGGTCGTTGAGGGCGTTCACGTCTCCGATGCGCACGGCGGATACGCCGGCGGCCAGGGCACGGCGCGCGGCCTGCAGTTTCGCCGTCATGCCCCCGCGAGCGGTGCCCGCCGTGATGAGGTCATCAACGGCCTCGGCGGAAATCACCGGGAGGACGGCGCCCTCCCCATCGAGGACGCCGGGAACATCAGCCAGCAGCAGCAGCTCGTCCGCGCGCAGCGAGCCCGCGATGGCAGCGGCCGCGTCGTCGCCATTGATGTTGAGTCCCTGTCCCGTTTCAGCGTGCCGGCCCAGGGGAGAAACCACGGGGACGAAGCCGGCCGACAGCAGTGCCTCGATCGGGCGCGCATCGGCCGCCAGCGGCTCGCCCACCGCGCCGAGCGCTCCGCCCTCGAGCAGGAGAGCGGGAAGGAGTCCACCATCCTCCCCCGAGATCCCGACGGCGGCGACACCTTCATCGAGCAGCTGCCTGACGAGTCTCTTGTTCACCGCTCCGGAAAGGACCATGCGCACGATGTCCAGGTCCGTTTCGGTGGTCACCCGGCGTCCGCCGATGAATGTCGGCTCGAAGCCGAGGCGACGCTGCAGGGCAGTGACCTCATCACCACCACCATGCACGACCACGAGCGCGTCGCCGCGCCGCACCGCGCCGGCGAGCAGGCCGGGCAGGGCTGCATCGGCCTGAGCGCGACCGCCGATCTTCACCACGCGCCTCACGCCGGAAGGCCCATCGTCTCGGTCAGCCCGAGGGAGAGATTCGCGTTCTGGATCGCCTGACCTGCGGCGCCTTTCACGAGATTGTCGATCGCCGCCAGAACCAGCAGCGCCGGCTGCCGGACGTTGCTGACGCGTCGCACCGCGATCCGGACGACGTTGCGGCGGACAACGTCCCTCAGCGTGGGAAGCTCCTGCGCGAGCTCGATGAAGGGCTCCTGCCCGTAGAGGTCGCGCCACGGCGCCAGGAGATCCGCTGGGATATCTGTGACCGGGACCGTCAGGGTGGCGAGGATTCCGCGCGCGACGGGAAGCAGATGAGGGGTGAACAGGAGGTCAAAATCCCCGCACAGCCTCGAGATCGTGGCTCGCATTTCGGGGAGGTGCCGATGCTCGTTCCCGACCGAATAGGCGCGGAAGTTCTCGGAGACCTCACCGAACAGCATATCGGCTCGCGGCGAGTTGCCGGCGCCCGTGACGCCACTCGCGGCATCCGCCACGACCATCGCGCCCGGCGGTATCAACTGCTGGCGAATCAAGGGAGCGAGGGCAAGGAGAATCGCCGTCGGGTAGCAGCCGGGATTGGCGATCAGTGGCGCGTCGCGAAGCTCCTCCCGATGCAGCTCCGTCAGCCCGTACGGGACTGGCTCGTTCGCGTGTCCCGGGCGCAGGTCCGACGACAGGTCCACCGCGCGGGCGCCGGCCTGTCGCGCGCGCGCGACCCATTCAGCCGAAGCACCGTGGGGCAGGGCGCTGAAGACCAGCTCGACATTTCCCAGGGGCGCGTCGTCGGTGGCGACGAACGTGATCGGCCCGGATGGCAGCGCCAGCTGCTCTCCGCGCCGTTCGTTCGCGGTCGCGAACGCGAGGTCGAAGCCCGGGTGGCCGGCGACGAGCGCGCAGAGCTCGCGTCCTGCGTAGCCACTGGCGCCCAGGACGCCGACGGGTATTCTATGCATGGAGAATGCATATTATTGCATTGGGGTGATGTCAACTGTACCTCAGGGGAGGAGCGCCGTGTCCCCGCCTGCCGCGGAGCGACCCGCTTACACCAGCGAACCCGCCATGCTATCGTCGGATTGCCAACGCCTGCCGGAGAGCGTCGTCGCGTGAACAAGAAACGTCGGCAACAGGTCATCCTCGAGCTGGTGGCGGCGCAACCGGTGGCGAGCCAGGAAGAGCTGCGCCAGTTGCTCGACGATCGCGGCTTTGCGGTGACGCAATCCACGCTGTCGCGTGACCTGCGCGAGTTGCGCCTGGCACGGATCCCCACGCCGCAGGGCGCGCGGTACGCCTCGCCGGACGGGCTGGCCGACAACCACCGCACCACGCTGGAAGACGTGCTGCCCCAGTTCTTCGAGTCGAGCGACGGCGTGGGCGAACTGCTGGTGCTCAAGACGATCGCCGGCGGCGCACAACCCATCGCCGAGGCGATCGATGCGCAGGCCTATCCCGACGTGCTCGGCACCATCGGCGGCGAGAACACCATCCTCATCATCTGCCGGTCCACCGCGGCCCGCGACCGGCTGGAGCGTCGCCTCGAGCGCCTCGCGCGTTCCGGCTCGTAACTCGAACGCCCGCCCGTCGCGGCGTTGAATTCGCCGCCCCGTTTCGGTTAATTATGCATTCGGCTGGAATCCCCTTCGACTACTGACGGAGCTCCACATGCAGCGCATAGTGCTCGCCTACTCCGGGGGGCTCGATACCTCCATCATCGTCCCCTGGCTCCGCGAACATTACGACGCGGAAGTCGTCTGCGTCGCCGCCGATATCGGCCAGGGTGAAGGGGAACTCGAGGGCATCGTCGAGAAGGCACTGCGGTCGGGGGCCGTTTCGTGCACGGTGGAAGACCTCCGCCAGGAGTTCGTGGAGTCGTTCGTGTACCCGACGCTGCGCGCCGGGGCGATCTACAACCGGAAATACCTGCTCGGCACCTCGATCGCGCGGCCGCTCATCGCCCGCCGCCAGGTGGAAGTCGCCCGTGCCGTGGGCGCCGACGCGCTTGCCCACGGGTGCACCGGCAAGGGCAACGACCAGGTGCGCTTCGAGCTCACCTACATGGCGTTCGCGCCCGAGCTCAAGGTCATTGCGCCATGGCGCGAGTGGGACATCCGCAGCCGCGAGGATGCACTGGCCTACGCCGCCGAGCGGGGGATTCCCGTGGCCGCGACCACGACCAGGATCTACTCCCGCGACCGCAACCTCTGGCACATCTCGCACGAAGGTGGCGTGCTGGAAGACCCGAATCAGGCACCGCCGAAGGACCTCTTCCTGCTCACCACCGATCCGGAAGACGCGCCGTCCGACCCCGAGCACGTGACCATCGGGTTCGAGAGCGGCACGCCCGTGTCGGTCAACGGGCGCCGGCTCGGTGCCGTGGACCTGTTGACCGAGCTCAATCGCATCGGCGGCCGTCACGGCGTGGGGCGCGCCGACATCGTGGAGAACCGGCTCGTCGGCATGAAGTCCCGCGGTGTCTACGAGACGCCGGGCGGCACGCTCCTGTACACCGCGCTGAGCGAGCTCGAACAGCTGGTTCTCGACCGCAGGACGATGGACGCCAAGGACCTCCTCGCCCCTCGTTATGCAGACCTGGTATACGAGGGCCGCTGGTGGACGACCGAACGCGAGGCGTATGACGCCTTCGTCGACACGGTGCAGGAGCGGGTGACCGGCACGGTGTCGCTGCGGCTGTACCGGGGCAACGTGATCATCGCCGGCCGGGAGAGCGAGAACGCCCTCTACGACGAGCGCTTCGTGACGTTCGGCGAGGACGACGTGTACCAGCAGAGCGATGCAGCCGGCTTCATCCGGCTCTTCGGGCTGCCGGCGCGGGTGCGGGCGCTCAAGGACCAGCAGCTGGCCGCCTCCGAACGAGCGTCGCGAGCCAACGTGACCGCGCGGTGACGGACGCCGCCGACGGGCCGCCGACAGCGCCCGCGCACAAGCTCTGGGGCGGTCGATTCTCGGGCGGTCCCAGTCCCCTGCTGGAGCAGGTCAACCGGTCCATCGGCGTCGACTTCCGCCTCTGGCCGTTCGACATCCGGCTGTCGCAGGCGTGGGCCGAAGCGTTAGGCGCGGCGGGCGTCGTGCCCGAGGAAGAGAGCCGCGTGCTGGCCGAGGGACTGGCGGCGGTCGGCCGGCGGCTGGCCGCGGGCGTGACCCCGGCCGCGTCCGACGAGGACATCCACACGCTGATCGACCGGCTCCTCCACGAGGAGGTGGGCGACCCGGCGTCACGCCTCCACACCGGGCGCAGTCGCAACGACCAGGTGGCAACCGCCACCCGGCTCTGGACCATGGATGCCTGCGGCCGGCTCGATGCCGCGGTGCGCGAGCTGCAGCAGGTCATGGTGGCGCACGCCCGGCGATTGCAGGATGTCATCCTCCCCGCATACACCCACCTGCAGCGCGCACAGCCGGTCAGCGGGGCGCACTGGATGCTGTCGCATTTCTGGCCGCTCGAGCGGGACCGGCGCCGCCTGGCTGCCGCCGCCCGGTCGGCGGCGACGCTCCCGTTAGGCAGCGGGGCGGTGGCGGGCAGCGCCTTTCCCGTTCCTCGCGAACTGCTCCGCGACCGCCTGGGGTTCACCGCGGTGTCGCCCAACAGCATCGACGCGGTCGCCGATCGCGACTTCGTCGCCGAGACCCTGTTCGCGCTGGCACTGCTCGGCACGCACCTGTCGCGGCTGTCGGAGGACCTGATCCTCTTCGGGTCCGGCGAGTTCGGATTCGTCCGCTTCGGCGACGCCTTCAGTACCGGCTCGAGCATGATGCCTCAGAAGCGCAACCCGGACGTATTCGAGATCGCCCGCGGGTCGGCGGCGCGCATGCTGGGGGACCTGACGACGGTGCTTGCCACGCTGAAGGGCCTGCCGTCCGGGTACAACAAGGACCTGCAGGACGACAAGCGGCCGTTGTTCGATGCCGTCGACACGATGATGCTGGTGGTGCCGGCGGTGGCCGGGGCGCTCGATGAGTTGACGTTCGAGCCCGCGCGGATGCGCGCCGCGGTCACGGCGGGCCTCATGGCCACGGACGTCGCGGATTACCTCGTGGATCGCGGCGTGGCCTTTCGTGACGCGCAT
>DAIUET010000049.1:7137-13664 GCA_036845045.1 Gemmatimonadaceae bacterium
AAACAGGTCGTCGGCACGCCCACGTGCTGCTCGTAGTGGATGGCCACCCGTTTTCCCGCGAGCCGTTCGATGACCCGCGCCAGGCTGTCACTGCGGACCGTGAACTGGAACAGGATCGGCGCACTGCCCGGAATGTTCGACAGCTGCAACTCGCCCTCCCACGTTTTGCAGAGCCAGCCCTTCCGCGAGAGTTTCTGCACGTAGCCGACCCGTTCTCCGCTCGAGTAACTGTAACTGAGGGCGATCCCGGCCCAGATGGTGAATACCAGCGCCGGAATGAGGATCAGCCCCGCGATGGCAAACTTCCCCCAGTGGCGGCGCGCAAAGCGGCGGCGAGGCTCGACGGGCTCCACCCGGGGCGGAGGGTCGGAGCGCGGCTCGTTTACCGGTGCCGACTCGTCTTCGGCCATGGCGTGCCTCACAGCGTGGGGGAGCGGGGTGCCTCAGGTACGGGGCGGTCCCGGCCCTCGGCCTCGCGGATAGCTTACAAGGTACGATATGGAGGCTGTGTAGTGTCCCTTCAAGCTCGACGACAGACGGTTACGGCGCACGTCGGCGGTGTCCCCGTGGGTTCGGGCCACCCCATTGTCGTGCAGTCGATGACCAATACCGATACAGCGGACGCGGCGGCTACCGCGGCACAGGTGATCGCGCTCGCGAATGCCGGGTCGGAGCTGGTGCGCATCACAGTCAACACCGACGAAGCCGCCGCGGCAGTTCCCGAGATCGTGGCTCGCGTGCGGGATGCGGGACTCGCGGTGCCGATCATCGGGGACTTTCACTACAACGGTCACCTGCTCCTCACGAAGCACGCTGGCTGCGCGACGGCGTTGGCGAAGTACCGCATCAACCCCGGCAACGTCGGCAGCAAGCGCCGGGATGAGAATTTCCGGACCATCATCGAGGTCGCGAAAGCGAACGACAAGCCGGTTCGGATCGGCGTGAACTGGGGATCGCTCGATCAGGACCTGCTGACGTCGATGATGGACGAGAACGCGCGCATGGCTGAGCCGCGCGACGGGCGCGATGTCTACGTCGACGCGATGGTGGAGAGCGGCATCCGTTCGGCGGCGCTCGCCGAGGAAAGCGGGCTCGCGCATGAGCGCATCATTATTTCAGCCAAGGTATCGCAGGTCACGGACCTCGCGGACGTGTACCGGCGCCTGGCGGCTCGCTGCGATTTTCCGCTGCACCTTGGCCTCACCGAGGCAGGCATCGGCAGCAAGGGAATCATCGCCAGCGCGGCGGGACTGGCGATCGTGCTGGCCGAAGGCATCGGCGACACGATTCGCGTCTCCCTGACGCCCCGCCCCGGCGGCGATCGCACCGAAGAGGTGCGCGTGGCACAACAGGTCCTTCAATCGCTCGGCCTGCGACGGTTCACCCCGCAAGTCACGGCCTGCCCCGGGTGCGGCCGCACGACGTCGACGTTTTTCCAGCAGATGGCCGAGGACATCCAGCTCTACCTCCGGGAACGGATGCCGGAGTGGCGCACGCTGCATCCGGGTGTGGAGGAGCTGCGGGTCGCCGTCATGGGCTGCGTCGTGAACGGCCCGGGGGAATCCAGGCACGCCCACATCGGCATTTCCCTGCCCGGCACCTTCGAGGAGCCCAAGGCTCCAGTGTACATCGACGGCCGGCTGCACGTGACGCTGAAGGGCGACCGGATTGTCCCGGAGTTTCTCGAACTGCTCGACGACTACGTGGCACGCCGCTACCCGGCCGGGCCGCTGGTGACGGCTCGTTAGGCAGCGCCCGCGAGCGCGCTGATCGTTTCGCGGAGCTCGTCGAGTATTGGCGACTGGAGACCCCCCGCGCGCAGGCGGTCGTGGAGTCTCTGGTAGCCGGCGAGCGCTCTCTCCCGTCCACCAGCCACGCGGGCCCAGACCGTCTGCGCCTCGACGGTTCTCCGCAGATCGGCGAGCAGTGTGCCGGCGCCGTGCAGCGCGTCCGCCGCGGCGAGCAGTTGCGCTTCGCGCGCGGCGTCGCCGAGGCGGTCCAGCAGCTCGCTGCGCCGTTCGTCCGCGTTCAGCTCGACGCCTTCGTCCGTGAACCGGCGCTCGGAGGCCATGACCGCGATGTCGAGCACCCGGGAACCGAACTTCTCCCCGATCCGGTTGCGCAGGACTTCCTCGGGAAATGCCTCTCGCGCGTAATCGCGGACGGCTTCGAGCAGGATGCCGGCGACGACGGTGTCTTCATCGCAATCGTAGCGTGTGAGGATCACTGCCAGGTTCGCCGGCTGCGTGGAGTACGGCGCCCGCGTCCCCTGTCGCACCCGCTGGTCGTGATGCTTGGCCGCGAACGCCAGGGCGTGATTGATACGGTCCGAGTATCCCTTCATGACGAAGCGCGGCCGGACAGCGGTGTCGCAATCGAGCGGGCGAACAAGCTACCCAGTCGCCGCACGGTGGGATACCCCGTGATGGTGGTCGGCGAATATGCCGACGAGGCGCTCCAGTCCAGCGGCATCCGCCCCGTCGAATGCCGCCTTCTGCATCGAATCGATATCCAGCACGGCCAGCAGCGTGCCCGACGCATCGACGACCGGAACGACGATCTCCGACTTCGAACGCGCATCGCAGGCAATATGCCCGGGAAACAGGTCCACGTCCGGAACGATCACGGTCTGCCGAGTCTTCGCGGCAGTCCCGCACACACCCCGCCCGAACTCGATCTCGAGGCAGCCCAGCGTCCCCTGATATGGACCGACGCGAAGCAATCGTCCCGGCTCGACAACGCGGTAGAAGCCGACCCACAGGTGGCCAAGACCCTGGTACAGCAGGCAGCTCAACGTCGCCATGATGGCGACGGGATCGGTAATGCCTTCCAGCACCGCGCGCGCCTGCCGGTCCAGCGTCGAGTAGGCCTCGTCCTTGGCAAGGTGTCGCACGTCGATCGCCGTCTCACTCATCGATTCCGCCCTCCTGCCATGAATGAATGAAAAGCCGGGAGCAGCGAATCGCTGCCCCCGGCGTTTCCGAGTCGAGCGGAATTTACTGAACCGTGATCTCGCCCCGCATGTTCATGGCAAGGTGCGGAGTGCAGAAGAACGGATACTTGCCTGGCTTGATGTTGCCGAGCGAGAGGGTCCACTCCTCACCCGTGGTCACGAACATCGGCGAGCTGCCGTCCATCGCGCCCGGCATGTTCGCGAACAGCTGGTCCTTCTGGTCCGCCGGGATGGTCGCCGGATCAAACGCAACGTTGTGCGGTGAGCCGGACACGTTGATGAACTTGATGCCGTCGCCGGGCTTCACGGTGATGTTGGCCGGCTCGTAACGGAAGCCGGCTGCATCACCGACCATCCGCACTTCATGAATCGTCCCCGTCGCGGGCACGGCTGCCACTGCACCGGTCGGAGCAGGAGTCGCCGGCGCGGCCGTCGTGACCGAATCGGTCGCGGCATCCGGGCTCTCTCCGCCACCACACGCACCAAGAAGGACAACGCCCGAGAGAAGGGCGACTCCGAGCACTCGCATTGCTGAACGCCTCCGATAGGTGATGCCGTCGATCCAGAGAAAGAACGACCGAACGGCTGGATCCCCATTCGGTCAAGGTTGTGAATTTATTCACAAGCCGCCAGCGCGCAATCCCGGAAGCGCGTAGGTGAACGCCCGTTCACTCCGCCGCACGATGAGACGGACTAAGCGGTATGGTGAAACTCCATCCCGGCTCGCTGCAATGGAGCCGATCAACTCTGTCGCCCCGGGTATGGCCGTCCACTATCTCGAAGCAATTGAGGAGGTCGCTCGACTGGCGGGGGGTATTGCTCTCGGTCATTTCGGGACGCGGCTTCAGGTCGAGTTGAAGGCCGACGGGTCGGAGGTCACCCGTGCCGATCGCGAAGCCGAAATGGCGGCGCGGGACTGGGTGCAGCGTCGCTTCCCAGGCGACGCCATCGTCGGCGAGGAATTCGGCTCCGACGGCGATGGAGCCAACCGGCGCTGGCTGATCGACCCCATCGACGGGACCCGCAGCTTTGTGCGTGGCGTGCCACTGTGGGGAACGCTCGTCGCCGTCGAGGAGCGCGGGATCCTGGTCGCCGGCGCGATCCACTGTCCGGCAACCGGCGACCTGGTCGTCGCGGAACGCGGCGAAGGATGCTGGCACAATGGAAGCCGCGCGTCCGTCTCCTCCACCGACGCGATGGCGCAGGCGACGATCCTGGTCACGGACGGACGGTTCCGGTCGAACCCGCATCGCGCCGGACACTGGGCGGCGTTAGGCAGCCGCGTGGCGCTGGCTCGGACCTGGGGCGACTGCTACGGATACGTGCTGGTCGCGACGGGCCGCGCTGAACTCATGGTGGACGACCGCATGGCTCCGTGGGACATCGCCGCCCTCATTCCGGTCATTGAGGAGGCCGGCGGGGTCTTCACCGACTGGCGGGGCCGTCCCGGGATCGGCGCCGACGCCATTGCCAGCAACGCGCGACTCGCCGCCGAGTTCCGCCGCGAGCTCGGCGTCTCCGGCGAACCGGTCACTCGAAGCGTTCCATGATCCCGATCGGTGCCTGACGCGTGTCGCCCATGTACACGAAGCGGACATCGCGCATGTAGCGGATCGCGGCGCGTTGAATGTCGGCGGGCGTGATCGCGCGCAGCTCGTCGACGAACCGGTCGGCGCGCCGGAAATCGCCGTAATACAGCTCCGCGCGCGCCAGGAAATCGGCCTGCTGGGCGCCCGACTCGTTGTCCAGGAAATACCTCGTAATGAACTGGAGGATCAGCCGTTCGAGCGCGCGCGGCTCCACCGTGCCCGTCTGCAGGTCGTTCAGCTCGCGGAGCATGACCTGCAGCGTCAGCGCGGGCGAGACCGTGGTGACGTACAGGCCGCCGGCCGATACCGCGCGCTCGATGAAGGGCGCGTCGACGGCGTACGTGAGGTTCCGTTTCGACCGGACCTCGCTGAACAACTGCCCCGACAGGATGGCGCTGGCAATGCGGAGCGCATGGTAGTCGGGCGAATCCGCGCGGGGCCCGCGATACAGCCCAAGGATGTAGTTCGTTGGCAGCTCACGTTGGATCGTGACCGCGCCCGATTTCATCCGCGGCAGTGTGTCCGGCAATGTCCAGCGGTATGTGCCGGACGGCAGTCGGGAGAGCGTGCCGCGGACGAGCCGCTCGATCTGCGCCCGGCTCGCGTTACCGACCACGACGAGCAGCATGCGGGACTTGACGATCTGGGATTCCTGGTAGCGCCTCAAGTCGTCGATGGTGATCCGACTCAGTGAGGCCTCGGTGCCAGCCGGCGGCAGCTGATACGGATGCCCGTGGAACGCGAACGAATCGGCCACGAATTCCACCTGCGCATCGGGTGAGTCCTCGCGCTGGCGCACGGCGGCGATCATCTGTCGCCTGATCAGTCCCACCTCCATGGAGTCGAACAGCGGCTCCGAAATCCGGCTGGCGAGGATGTGCCACGTGGAATCGAGCGTCGCGCGCGTCGCCCGCAGGCCGATGGCGGACCAGTCCACGCCGACCTGTGTCGTGATCGTCGTGCCCAGCTCCGCCATCAGCCGGCGCAGCCGGTCCCGCGAATAGGTGCGCGTCCCCCGTTCGCCCGACTCGAGCAGCAGCAGTTCGATGCCGGCATTGGCCGCCGTGACCTGCCTCACGCCGCCGAGCAGGTAGAGGTTCGCCGCCACGATGTCGCCGCTGCCGACGTGGCGTTGAATGACGCGAATCCCGTCCACCTCATAGCCGATCGTTCCCGTGTCGGGGCCGGCCGAGGCAGCTCCCCCTCGTCCCTGGGCGCCGGCATCGGCACCGGCCGCGACCAGGATTGCGAACCCGGCGACGAAGCGCAGCGTGGTCATGGAATGATCCTCGGCAGGAGGTCCGCCTCACGAAGCCCGAGGGCGGATTTCACGCCCGGTGGGAGGAGTATCCCGACGACCATCGGCTTGCCGACGATGTACTTGCGCGCGTAGTTGCGCACGTCGTCGAGCGTCTGTGCCGCCATGTTGTCCACGTAGCCCATGTAGTACTCCAGCCCCGAAACGGTCCACCAGAAACCGATGGTGTGCGCGTGCTCGGACGGCCGATCGAACCCGAAGGCCGTGCTCACGGCGCGTTCCGCCTTGGTCGCCGCGAGTTGCTCCGGCGTGATGTATCCGGGATCAGCCAGCCGCTCCACCTCCCGTTGCAGGGCGGCGACCGCTTCCTTCAACCGGTCCGGGGTGGTCTGCCCGGCGATGGTGATGGGCCCGACCTGGTTGAGCGTGTAGTAATTCACGCTGATGAACTGGAACAATCCGGTGTCGACCAGGCGTCGCTGCAACTGCGATCCGGGTTGGTTGAGCGCGTCCGAGAAAACGTCGGCGGCGTACGTCGCCGCCGCGTCCTTGCGGACACTCGGCCCCTGCCACTGCAACATGAGGGTGACGGCGCCCACGGGACGCTCCACCATGACCGCAGTGCTGGTCGTCAACGCCGGTATCGGCGGAATGGGTTCCGCGACAAACGGGTCCTCGCCCTTCGGCCAGTCGCCCAGGAACCGCTCGGCCAGGGCGAAGACGGTGT
>DAIUET010000050.1:0-8343 GCA_036845045.1 Gemmatimonadaceae bacterium
AGGGTGTCATCGATGCCGTACACGCTGAGCGCCACCTTGGTCGATGCTTCGAACACGCCGAAGAAGCCGGGGGCGGACGGGGCGGCGACCGCCGCCGCGATGAGGCTCTGCAGAAACAGCGCGGCCGAGAATGGCGCGTCGATGCCCACAGCCCGGAAGGCGATCCAGAACGACGCCCCGTTCACGAGCCACTGCGCCAGCGCCCACCCGAAAACGATCGCGGACCGCCGCACGTCCCGCAGGACACCGAGTCCCGCACCGAACGAGAGCAGGATGTCGCGGCCCCTGGCCATGAGGCGCGGCGCCCGCCTGCCTAACGCGCGCTCCCAGAGCCGGGCCAGGCGGTCCGGATAGAGCGCCGCCAGCACCAGGACGGTCAGCGCCGCGAGAGCGACCGCGGCCCCAACGACGAGCAGCCGCGACATCGACCAGCCGGCCACCGTGGCCCCCGACGGGAATTGCGGCAGCGAGACCACGACCAGGAGCAGGACCAGCACCACCAGCGTATCGAACACGCGGTCGACAACCAGCGATGCGAGCGACGCCGTAAACCGGACGCGCCCCGTCTCTCGCGACAGCACGTAGGCCCTGGCCAGCTCACCGGCGCGGGCCGGTGACACGTTGTTCACCATCATCCCGATGGCGGTGGCCCTCCAGAGCGGGCCAAAGGAGATGGTGCCGGCTGTCGGCTCGAGGATGTACCGCCAGCGCCACGCCCGCATGGGGAATGTCGCCGTCGCCACGGCCGCCGACAGCAGGAAGAGCGGGAGATTGGATTGCCGCAGGACGGCCCAGATCTCGCCGAAGGACTCACCGCGCAGCGTCCACCACAACAGGGCGACGCTGATCACCACCCCGAGTATCCCGCGCCAGCCGAATCGCATTCAGCTATTCGGCGCGAGCCAGGTCCAGCAGGTCGTACAGTTCGTGCAGCGCCTCGGGATCGGTGGTGCCGCGGCTGCGTAGCTGGTCGCGCAGCTCGCGCGCGCGATCGAGTGCCGCCTGGCCGCGATAGAGCAGCGCCTCGATCGGGACGACGGGGTCCTCGACGGTGCGCGCGGGCTCGATGAGCGGCACGTCGTCGAGGGAAGACAACTCGGTAATGCTCGCATCGAGCATTTCACGCAGCGCGCGACCGGATCGTGGCGACGGCGTGGGCGCACGATCCGCGTAATGCGGCATGTCAACGGATGGCGTTGCCGCCGGAGTCCAGCGCTTCCGCTCCCCCACCGCAAGCTGGCGCTCCATTTCATCGAGGCCGAGGCCGGGCGTGGTGAGGATCCGGGCCACATTGTCCACCGCCTCCAGCACCGTTTCCGGGAACGCATCCTGGGCCGCGGCTTCGGCGACCACGGTCGCGACCTGCTGGGCGCCGAAACTCCGCGCGAATTCATCGAGTCGACCGAGGTAGGTCTTCAGGTCGCGCCGGACGCGCTCGCGCGTGAAGGGATCCGTGGCGGCCCGGGCCTCTGCCACCAATCGCCGCAGGTGCTCGGCCCGCGCCACGACTTCATCGCGAAACCGGGCCTCGGCGCTCCGCGCTGGTGCGCTGCCGCGCCTCACGATGTGCGGACCGGAGTCGGTGAAGAACAATTCCTCGATCCGGATGACCGGCGCTTCGGCGGCAGGGGTAGGCGCTGCTGCCGCCGCGGCGCGGGCAAAGCGATCCACCTCGGGGGAGGCGGATTCGAATCGTCCGCGGGCGCGCAGTTCCGAAGACGCGCGTCGAAACACGGCGATTGCGGCGCGCAGCAGTTCGGCATCCGTCTCCCGCAGTACCGCATCCGGCGCGAGCTCACGGAGCGTCCGCTCCACCGCATCGGCCACCTCGCCAAGCGGTGGGTGATCGGCGACGCCCGCGATCCCGCGCAGGCTCCGCAGGCGATTCACGACGTCATTGACCAGTCCCCGGGTTCCGGGGCGACCGAGGTAATTCTCGAGGTCCGCGGCGATGGCCGACGCCTGCAGCGCGATGAAAATGGGCGTGGTGCCGGCAACCGGTGGCGCCGGCGGCGTCACCATGCCCGCGGGAAGTCGCTCTCGTAACGACGTCAGGCGATCGACTGCACTCCGGTCATCGCCACTCGACCAGTTGCCGCTGGTGGTCACGAAATGCCGAAGGTCGCTGATGGCTTCGAGCAGCTCCTGCTGGAGGTCGCCGGTCCACGCGATCTCTCCATCGCGGACGCCATTCGCGATCCGCTCCATCGCCAGCGCGATTTCGGCGATCCGCGGGGCGCGAGCCATCGTGGCGCTCCCCCGTAGCGCGCGCGCCGCGGCGACGAATGATCCAGCGCGCTCCTCGAACGACGCCGTGGCCGAGGCCAGGTCCTCCAGGCCGTCGAGGTACTCACGGGCTTCGGCGTGGAAGAATCGCAGCAGTTCAGGCGAGGGCATCTGATTAGCGGGCTTCAGGCTTCGGCTTCAACGGGCGAGCCGCGGGCACGACTACGTACGACAGGTCGAACAAATTACGCCCCCGCCGTCATGGCGGTCCAGCGATGCGTCCTTCCTGCATCGCCCGTCGCATTTCCCGTACCGCCTCGCCGATGCCGACAAACACGGACCGGGCCACGATGGAATGACCGATGTTGAGCTCCTCGACTTCGGGAGTGGCCGCTACGGGGCCAACGTTGCGGACCGTCAATCCGTGCCCGGCGTGCACCGCCAGGCCAAGGTCCGCAGCTCTCGTCGCTGCTGATCGCAGCGCGGCCAGGGGGGCGTCGTCGTCGGGGTGGTGCGCATAACGACCGGTATGGAGCTCGATGGCGTCGGCGCCGAGATCCCGCGCGCGCAGCACGGCGTCCACATCCGGGTCGATGAAAAGGCTGCAACGGATGCCGGCCGCTCGCAGCCGCTGGATGGTGCGGGAAAGCCGATCCGGCTCGCGGGCGACGTCGAGGCCACCCTCGGTCGTGATCTCCTCACGCCGCTCCGGCACGATCGTCGCCTCGCGAGGGCGAAGTCGCTCGGCCAGCTCGATGATCGGGTCGCTGAGCGCCATCTCGAGGTTCAGCGCGGTCCGGATGCCGCGGGCCAGACGTTCGACGTCAGCATCCTGTACGTGGCGCCGATCTTCGCGAAGGTGAGCGGTAATGCCATCGGCGCCAGCGCCTTCGCACAGGAGCGCCGCGGCCAGAGGATCCGGTTCGTCGGCGCGGCGTGCCTGACGAATCGTGGCGACATGATCGATGTTGATGAACAAACGCTGGTGCGCGGCGTACATTGCTCAGGCGGGTGTGCGGTCTGGCGGACTCCGCCTGTTGATCCCCCGGCGGGCCGCCATTACGTTCGCATTCAAACTGCCTTGGAGCCGTCTGTGAGGAAGTGGGCCCTGTTGATCGTCGTAGCCGCAGCGTGCGCCAGAACTCCATCCATGGGGTCCTCGCTGACGGGTGCCCCAACCGCGCGTGAAGCCGCGACGATGTTCGTTGGCGCTGCGCAGGCGCAGGACCTCCAGGCCATGGGCGCCGTCTGGGGCACCGACAAGGGCGCGGCGCGCGACAACATGGAGCGCGACGTCCTCGATCGCCGCCTGATCATCCTGCAGCCCTGCTACACGCACGATCGGGCGCAGGTGCTGGATGAACAGATTGGCGCCAGCGCCACGGAACGTCTGGTTCGTATCCAGCTGACCCGGACCAACCGGACCAAGACGCTGCAGTTCAAGGTGGTTCGCGGGCCGTCGAATCGGTGGTACGTCGAGGACGCGAACTACGAAGCAGTGCAGACGGATTTCTGCAGGCCGAGCTGAGGCGCGCAGCGCCTCGTCAGTGCTCGGAGAGCTCAACCAGGATTCCGCCTGTCGATGACGGATGCAGGAAGGCAATGCGCTTCCCTTCCGCGCCCAGCCTCGGGTTGTCGTCGATGAGTCTCAGGCCCGCTTCACGGCACTTCTGCAGGGTTCCATCGAGGTCGTCCACCGAAAAGCAGATGTGATGGATTCCCGGACCGCGCTTCTCCAGGAACTTTCCTATGGGCGAGTCGGGTTGGTCCGCTTCGAGAAGCTCGACGAGCGCATCGCCAGCCATGAACCCGCTGATCCGAGCGCCGTCACTGTCGGCCAGCTCGGCCTCGGACATTCCGAGGACATTGCGATAAAATGAATGCAGGTCGGCGGCAGACCTGACCGCGAGCCCCACGTGTGCGATCCGGGTGCCGCGGCGGGGTGTATCCGACATCAGACTCGCGCTCCGGTAGTCGGTGCGCGCGGAAACTAGCCCCAACGAGCCGGCGCGCGTAGGCCCGCCGTGCGGAGGAAAGAGAATGTCGCTGGCAAGCGCAGTCACGGACGAGAACTGGGAAGCGGAGATCGAGAAGCACGCGGGTCTGGCGGTCGTGGACTTCTGGGCAGCCTGGTGTGGCCCGTGCCGCATCATCGCCCCCATCCTGGACCAGCTGGCGACCGAGTACGCCGGCAAGGCGAAAGTCGCGAAGCTCGACGTGGACGCGAACATCCGGACCGCGACGCGGTTCAACGTCCGTTCGATTCCGATGGTGATCTTCTTCAAGGACGGCAAGGTCGTCGACCAGGTCATCGGCGCCGTGCCGCGCCCCGTCCTCGAGGAGAAGTTCAGGAAGCACGCGGCATGACGGACCGAACCTGACGTGGCACGGTCCTCTTCCGGTCCGGGTGCTGCCAGGGAGGGGAAGGGGAAGGGTGACGGGACGCTCTTCATCGTCGCCACTCCCATTGGAAACCTCGGCGACATGACGCTGCGGGCCATCGAGACGCTGCGCGAGGCGGACCTCGTGCTCGCCGAGGACACACGCAAGACCCGAGTCCTGCTGGATCACTTCGCCATCAAGACGCGGTTGACGGCGTCCCACGCGCATAACGAAGCGCGTACGATCCCCCTCGTGCTGGAGGAACTCCGCAAGAAGGGGAAGGTCGCGATCGTGACGGACGCCGGTACGCCCCTGATATCCGACCCCGGGAGTCGCCTGGTACAGGCGGTGCGCGCGGCCGGGTTTCGGGTCTCGCCGGTGCCGGGAGCTTCCGCCCTCACCGCGGCGCTCTCGGCGGCCGGCCTCGACACCACCCGCTTCACCTTCTTCGGTTTTCTGCCACGAACCGGCCGAGAGCGACGTGAAGCGATCGAGCTGATCGGCACGCTGCCTCACACCGTCGTGCTCTACGAGGCCCCACCACGGGTCAGCGAGACCCTGCGTGAAATTGCAGTCGCCGGATCTGGCGATCGACGATGCGTCGTCGCCCGGGAACTCACCAAGCTCTTCGAGGAGTTCCGCGACGGAACGGTTGAGGAACTCGCTGCGTACTACGCCGACAGCCCTCCCCGTGGGGAGGTTGTGATACTGGTTTCAGGCGCCAGCCCTAAGTCATTTAACGAGGAAGAGTTGTACGATCGAGTCAAAGTGTTGCGTGAAGAGGGGCTTTCAGCCAGGGATGCTGCGGCACGGGTCTCGTCCGAAACGGGCGTGCCACGGAACGCGCTCTATCGGATTGCGGTGAAGGTGTGATGTCGATTCATCCCGCTGCGGCGCTTCTGGCGTTGGCGCTGTCCTCGTTCGGCCCCGTTCCGGCCGCGAAGCTCACCATCGCGCGGCTACAGTACGACGGAGGTGGAGACTGGTACGCGAATCCGTCCAGCCTTCCGAATCTCGCGAAAGCGATCAATGAACGAACGAGCCTGAAGGTCGAGCCGACGGAGGCTCGTGTCAGCCTCAAGGATGATCGGCTGTGGGATCACCCGTTCGTACACGTCACCGGGCATGGCGAGATGAAGCTCTCGGATGCCGAGGTGGTCCGACTCCGCGAATACCTGAATCGCGGAGGGTTCCTGCACGTGGACGATAACTACGGCCTGGACGAAAGTTTCCGGCGAGAGATCGCGCGCGTCTTTCCGGATCGGCCCCTGGTGGATGTGCCGCTCACGCACCCGATCTATCATATCGTGTACGACTTTCCAGCCGGTCTCCCCAAGGTGCATGAGCACGATGGAAAGCCGGCGCGTGGTTTCGGCATCTTCATCGGGAATCGGCTGGCGTTGTTCTACAGCTACGAGAGCGACCTGGGGAACGGGTGGGAAGACCCCGGGACCTACAACGATCCGCCGGCGCTCCATGAAACCGCGCTCCGGATGGGCGTGAACCTGTTTGTGTACGCGGTAACCAGTCGACCGGACAAATGAGCCTCATCGAGCTCGTCGAACGCGAACGTCGCGCGCTGGCGCGCCTCCTGAATGCATCGGGGCTCACCCTGGTGGTCGGAGCCGTGGGCGCATTGCTCGCCGGGGGCGCGCTCTTCCTGGGTTCGGCGCGATGGCTCTCCCTGCCGCGTCCGGTGCCCATCCTCCTCTGGATTGCGGCCGTCGCTCTCGTGGTGGGAGGTTTCCGACTCCTCACATCCCTCCGCAAGCGCATGGCGACTCTCCCCGGAGTCGCTGGTGAGATCGAGCGGGAGCGTTCGCTGCGCGACGGCTCCATTCGCGGCACCATGGAGGTGGCCGCGAGCGGGTCGCTCGGTCGGCTTGGCGCGGAAGCGATGGCCCAGAGGCTCGGCGAATATGGCCGCAAGCCGCTGGCGCCCACGCTGAGACGCCGCCTTTTCCAGTGGGTCGGTGTCGGGATGCTCACTGCCGCCGCCGGCGTGGCGGCGCTGGTTGCGGGGACCGCGACTGCCCCCGATGGCTGGGCGGCTCTCCTGCATCCTCTTCGTGCCTGGAGCGGGACGCTTTTGGAAGGCGTCCGACTCGACTCGCTACCGGCTTCCGTGCTCCGTGGTGAGCGGATCTCGGTCACCGTTCGCGCTCCGGGGCGGCGTGAGGTGACGCTGGCCCACCGGCGCACTGGCGCGACGTGGCGCGAGGTCACGCTTCCCGTGGTCGCCGGCGTCGCAACCGCCCGGCTGGAGCCGCTCGACGCCGACCTGACGCTGTATGCCAGTGACGGGCGCGCCCTGAGCGATACGGCCGTGGTTCGCGTCGTCGAGCGACCCTTCATCGGCGAGGTGAACATCCGCGCCGTGTTCTCGGGTTACCTGGGCCGCCAGAGCGAGATCATCCCGTTAGGCGAGCCGGTCCGCGTCCCGCAGGGAACGCGTCTGACGGTCGAAGGCACGTCGTCGACGGAACTGCGGGAAGTCACGCTGACGCGCGGTGCCACCACGCTCATGATGCGTTCCGAGGGACTCCGTTTCTCCGGTCCGGTCCCGACCGTCACCGGTCGGTACGAGTGGGCGGCGATCGGTCGCACCGGTCCCATTTCGGACGTTCCGCCCGCCCTCGAGATCGAGGTGGTGCCGGATTCGGCGCCTCACGTGGAAATCCTCTCGCCGGGTGGGGACACGACGGTCACCGCGGGTGACAGCCTCGCCGTTTCGGTGATGGCGACCGACGATCACGGCATCATGTCGGTGGCGGTAAAGTCGTGGATCGTCGATGGACGCGGGCGCCGGCAGGACCTGCCGGAGCGCCGGCACGCGGTCAACGATGAAGGACAGTGGTCTGGCGAGACTCCGCTGAAGGTCGATGCACTGCGACCGGGGGATGCCCTGCACGCCATCGCAACGGCCACCGACGGTTCACCGTGGAAGCTCACGGGCGAAAGTCCCGAGTTGGTAGTCAGGCTCCCCACGCTGAGTGAGCAGCGCGACGCGATTCGCGATGCCGCCGATACGGCGGTGGCGCGCGCGACCGCCACGGCGGCCGCGCAGCGGCAACTGCAGCAGCGCACCGAGGACGCGTCGAAGCAGCGCGCCCAGAACCAGATGAGCTATGAGTCCGCCGAGCAGGCCAAGGCGCTGGCTCGTGAACAGCGCGAACTGGCGGACCGGATGGAGCAGCTCAAGTCGTCGGCGCAGCAGCTGGAGAAGCAGCTGAAGGAAGCCGGGGCACTCGACAGCGCGTTGCAGCGGCAGCTCGAGGAGGCGCAGAAGCTCCTGCGTGATGCGCTCACCCCCGAACTCGCCGAGCAGCTGCGCAAGCTCGAACAGGCGTCGCAGCAACTGTCGCCGGAGGATGCCCGAAAGGCGATGGCTGATCTCGCGCAACAGCAGCAGCGGCTGCGGGAGCAACTCGAGAAGAGCGTCGAGATGCTCAAACGCGCCGCGCTCGAAGGCTCGATGAGTACCCTGACCGACGAAGCGAAGGAGCTTGCTCAGCGGCAGCGGCAGATCGCCGACTCCCTCGCGCGCGCAGATCGGGCAGAAGAGCGCGCCGAAGCGCAGCGCGCCGCGAAGGAGATGGCCGAAAGGACGAAGGACCTCTCCGAGGAAGTGAAAGAACTGCAGCAACGGCTGCAGCAGCAGAAGGCGGAAGCGGGTGCCGAGCGCGTGAATGAGGCTGAGCGTCGCATCCAGGAGTCGGCGGAAGCGATGGAGCG
>DAIUET010000050.1:8443-13617 GCA_036845045.1 Gemmatimonadaceae bacterium
AGCGCGTGAATGAGGCTGAGCGTCGCATCCAGGAGTCGGCGGAAGCGATGGAGCGGGCCGCGCAGAACGCGCAGAAGGACAGCGCCCAGCAAGCCGCAATGAGCCAGCAGCAGCAACAAGGCGGACAACAGGGTCGTCAGGGCGCCCAGCCACAGCCGGGCCAACCGCAGCAGGGCGGGCAGCAACAACAGCAGGGACAGCAGGGACAGCAGGGACAAGCGGGCCGACAGGGACAGCAGGGCAGGCAGGGTGGGGAGGGCAGGCAGGGTGGGCAACCGCAGGGTGGACAGCAGCAGGGTGGGCAACAGCAGGGTGGGCGTCGTGAACAGTCCGTGGAAGACGCCGCTCGTCAGGCGGCGGCGGCGATGGACGACGCCGCGCGCCAGTTGTCGCAGGCCCGCGAGCAGCAGGTCTCGGAGTGGAAGCAGGAGCTCACGACCGAGCTCGATCGCTCGATCCAGGAGATGATCCAGCTCGCGCGCGAACAGGAAAGCCTCGAGCAGCAGGCACGGAAGGGCGCCACTCCTGATGCGCTCCGGGCCCAGCAGGGTTCGCTGCAGCAGGGCGTCGAGAAATCGGCGCAGCGCCTGCAGGACGCGGCCACGCGCTCGTCGCTCCTCACCCAGCGCTCGCTGCGCTCCGTGGCCGATGCCCGCAAACGCGTCGAGGATGCCACGCAGCAGACGCGGTCGTCGACCAACGCAGGCCAGATCGCGTCGGCGATGAAGGAAGCCTCGGAGGCGCTGAATGGCGCGGCGGCGTCGCTGGTGCGCGACCGCGAGCGGGCCTCGGAATCGAATTCCGCGACGGGCTTCGCCGAGATGATGAAGCAGCTCCAGGAGATGGCGCAGCAACAGGGATCGCTCAATTCGGCGGCGCAGTCGTTGCTTCCGCGCATGAGCAACCAGGTGGATCCGCGGGCGCAGCAGGAGTCCCGGCAGCTGGCCCGCCAGCAGCGCGACGTCGCCGCGAAGCTGGATGACGTCGGTGACCGCGATGACAGCGGTCGCGCCGAGGAACTGGCGAAGGAGGCGCGACAGATTGCCGCGGCACTCGAGGCGGCGCAGCTCGACCCGGCGATCATCGAACGGCAGCAGCGCCTGTTCCGGAAGATGCTCGACGCCGGCCGCATGATGGAGGAGGAGGAGCGCGAAGACACGGGCAAGCGGGAGGCGAAGTCGTGGACCGGCACCGATGTCTTCACTCCGCAGGGTACCTCGGCGTCGGGCAAGGCGGCGAACAAGTTCCAGGCGCCGACCTGGAATGAGCTTCGTGGCCTCACGCCGGACGAGCGCCGCATCGTGCTCGAGTATTTCAAGAGGATCAATGGCCAGCGGCCGTAGCACAGGCCTTCTCGCTTCGCTCCTCGTCGTCGCGGCTCAAACCGTCAGTGCACAGGGAGGGGTTGCCGGAGGCACCGAGACCGCGGTCCTGTCGCGCGCGCTGGACCTGGAAGGCTCCGGGAAGTGCAAGGATGCCATCCCGCTCTTCCGTCAGGCGATCGGCGTTGGCGACGACCCCGCCGGCGCACTGTACGGCCTGGAACGGTGCGTGGCCGAAGCGGGGAATGCGGACACGCTCCTCTTCATCATCGACAGCGTGCTGGGCAAACGTCCGCGCGACCCGGTGGCGCGCACCATCCAGTTGCGGACCCTGACCAACGCGCATCGGACCGACGAGGCGCGGCTGGCGTTCCAGCATTGGGTGAACGCGGTCCCGGGCGAAGCCACGCCGTTCCGCGAGTACGCGCGGCTGCTGCTCGACGCCGGCATGACCCGCTCGGCGGATACCGTCCTGACGTTCGCGATGCAGCGCCTGGGCGGCGGCCGGCAGGTGGCGGCGGAGCTCGCCGAACTCAAGGGCGCGTTAGGCATGTGGGAGGCCTCGGCGACGAACTGGCGCCAGGCGATGACGTATGCGCCCTACCTCGAGGGATCAGCGGTCTTCGTCCTCGGGGCCGCGACGGGCGTGGCCCGCGACACCATCCGCGGCATTCTCGGCGCGGATCCGAAGGACCTGGCCGTGCGGCGCATCCTGGCCGGCCTCGAAATGCGATGGAGCTCGGCGCGGGAGGCGTGGAACGCGCTCTCCGCGCTTCAGCCCACCGATTCCGTGGTCGAGGCGTGGCTCCAGTTCGCGGCGGACGCTGAGGAGCGGGAGTCGTGGCTGGTAGCGCGCGACGCCTATGCCGCGGTGCTGGGGAGGCGTCGCCAGGCGAGCCTCGTCCCCCGGGCCGCGACGGCGGCCCTGCAGGGTGGTGAGCCGGCATCGGCGCTGGCCTGGGCGGATTCGCTGGTGGCGTGGAAGGACGCGTCGCAGGATGCCACGATGGCGCTCATCCGCCTGCGCGCGTTAGGCCAACTCGGTCGCGCAGCGGCGGCGGAGTCGCTGCTCGCAGAGCGCGGCGCGTCGCTCGATCCGGTGACGCGCGGCGACGCGGTCCGCGCGGTGGCGTGGGCCTGGGTGAGAATGGGTGACGTCGCCCGTGCCCGTGCCACCCTGGCGCGCGGCGGCGAAGAGTCCGATGAACGGTCGGCGGCATGGATGGCGTTGTACGAGGGTGACCTCAAGACCGCGCGCACCGGCCTTCGCCGGCTGGACGAGGTCAATCGTGACGCCGTGCTGGCGCTCTCGGTGCTGGCGCGGACTCGCGGTGAAAAGTCCGAAGGGATCGGGCGGGCTTTCCTTGCCCTGGCCCGCGCCGACACCGCCGCCGCGGCGAAGGAGTTCGAGTCGACGGCGAAGGATGTGGTGGATGCGTCACCGCTGCTGCTGGCGATCGCGGCCCGACTGTATCGGTCCACCAGCGATTCAGCGCGGAGCGAAGTCCTGTGGGACCAGCTCATCAAGTCTCACGCCCAGTCGCCGGAAGCCGCCGAGGCGGACCTGGAGTGGGCGAAGGTATTGCGTCGCCAGGGGAACGGTGCAGCCGCCATTGCCCGCCTGGAGCACCTGATCCTGACGTATCCACAGAGCGCGCTGGTGCCGCAGGCGCGTCGGGAGATGGAACTGGCGAAGGGGACGATACCGCCTGACGAGGCCAGAGTCCGAGGTCAGATTCCGGGGTCAGAGGGGTCGAAGCGATGAAAGGGGTACCGGGCATGAAGAACAGAGTCGTCATCGTCGCCATCGCCACCATTGCGTTGACGCGTGTGCTGCCGGCGCAGCACCTGCTCGTGCCGATGGATGATCGGCAGACGAATCACCTGAAGGCGTACGGTCTCATTTTCAACGCGCTGAGGGATGGTCACAAGAGCGAGTGGTTCCTGAATTTCCGGGGCGGGTCGTTTCTGCTTCCCGATATCCAGGAGATGCGCCGGCGCGCGTCGCTCGACGGCATCTTGTTCGAGCCGATCACCACCGCCCGCCTGACTGCGATTCGCGCCGAAATTGCCGGGAACAACATGGACGCGGTGGCGCTCGAGCGGGCGCCGAAAATCGCGATCTACACGCCACCCAAGGCCCCACCCTGGGACGATGCCGTGACGCTCGCACTGCAATACGCGGGCATCGAGTACACCGCGGTCTGGGACGACGAAGTGATCGCGGGCGACCTCACCAAGTACGACTGGCTGCACCTGCATCACGAGGACTTCACCGGGCAGCTCAACAAGCTGTACCTGGGGTTCCGTGACGCACCCTGGTTCGTGGAGCAGCGCGATCGCGGCCTCGATGCCGCGAAGCGGTTGGGTTACCAGACGATTCCGGCGCTCAAGAAGGCGGTGGCCGAGAAGATGCGGCAGTACGTCGAGCAGGGCGGCTTCCTGTTCGCGATGTGCGGTGCGACCGAGACGCTCGGGCTGGCCATTGCCGCGCACAACACGGACATCGCGGGGAGCTTCTCCGACGGCACGCCGGTGGACGACAATGCCGACCAGAAGATGGACTGGAACCGCTCGTTCGCGTTCCAGAACGTGCACCTCGAACAGAACGCGTTCGTGAACTCGATGAGCGACATCGACGGGCACCAGGTGAACGTCACCGGCCGGCGGCAGCCGTTAGGCCAGTTTTCGCTCTTCGGGTTCTCGGCCAAGTTCGACCCGGTCGCGAGCATGCTGGTCCAGAACCACCGGCAGGTCGTGCCGGATTTCTATGGAGTGACCACCTCGTTCACCAGGCAAACGCTCAAGCCCGGCGTGGTGGTGATGGCGAGTGAGGAAGGGGCGCCGTGGGTGAAGTACATCCGCGGGGAGTACGGGAAGGGCTCGTGGACCTTCCTTGGCGGGCATGATCCCGAGGATCCGCAGCACAACATCGGCGCGGCGCCCACCGACCTGTCACTGCACCCGAATTCCACCGGCTACCGGCTCATCCTCAACAACGTGCTGTTCCCGGCGGCGAAGAAGAAGCCGTTGAAGACGTAGTGTCGCGCCCTGGCTGAGGCAAATGGAGGGTTCGTCGATTATCGGGAATCGGATACACGGATCAGGCGGATGAAACGAATCAGCATGTCTTGCCAGCGCTCTCGAGGAATCAAGCCGGTGGGACTCTGGTACGGGGCTGACCTGTAATCGAGCTGGCGTGGTGGGTTCGCCGCATCCGTACCATCCGGTTGAAATCCGATTTCCGGATTCGACGAACTGGATGAACGAGCCTTCGCACCGACGCCGTCGCGCCCTCCGGTGTCTTGGACGCTTCCAGCCTCCCCGGGAGTCGCTGCTGCTCGACGTTCGTGACGATCGAACCTGGTCACCGATCGGGACGCGCGCGATTTACCTTCCGTTCCGGGGAGGAATCGTGCTCACAGGGTCTGACGCAGGCTGATGGCCGGTTTGAGTGCAGTTGCCGCAGGCGCCGTGCGCGCCGCCATCCGGCTCGCCGGCGGGCGCGAGGTGTGCTTCACGTGCACAATGGATGCCGACGGCAACGTCGCCACAGCGCGTGTGGTCGCACGGGGCGACGCCACCAGCGTCCTCGCCATACCCGGCTTTGCCAAGGCGGGCGAGCTGCTGCTGCACAACCATCCGTCTGGTGGACTGGACCCGTCGGAGCCGGACCTGCAGGTCGCGGCCCGCATGCACGACCTGGGCGTCGGGTTCGCGATCACCAACAACGACGCGTCCGAGCTGTACGTCGTGGTCGAGGTGCCCCAGCCGCAGGTCATCGTTCCGCTGGACCTCGACGCGATCGACGCGGAACTGGGGCCTGAAGGCGCCATCGCGCTGCACCACGGT